>CAZMBT010000050.1:0-5045 GCA_964564395.1 uncultured Alkalilacustris sp. | reverse complement strand
TCACCCTCGGCTTCGCCTTCCGCCTCAGCCTCGCCTTCTGCTTCGCCCTCGGCCTCGCCTTCCGCTTCTGCTTCGGCCGTGGCGCTTGTGCCGTTCGCATGGGCGGCCATGAAGTAGCCGCTACCATCGTCGGAGCCATCCGACACGATCACGTGGCCCGCCGAGATGCCCGCCACGGCAATCATCGCGGGCGCGATGAAGCTCGTGTTCCTGGACAGCTTGGCGAGAAGCGTCGACTGTTTTTCATCTTCAGACATACATTTCTCCATTCGATCGGGTTGGTGCATCGTCGGACGCCGTGCTGCTCTCGCGACCTCGTCCAACCTCAGCCGGCGGGCAGACGGTGTCTCACCCGTTAGTTATTTCTCTGTGTGGACCGCGAAGGTTACAGATGGGACACTGAACTGGTGAGACGGGCCACGCCGAAGCAACGGGTCCCGGGGGATGAATGGCCGACGAAAAGGACACATGCAGCCATGCGGAATCGCCCGACGCGGTGGAGCAGGACAAGCTCGGCACGCTGATGCAGGCCGCGCAGCGTGGCGATCAGGCGGCGTATCGCGACCTGCTCAGGCAAGTGGCGCGCAAACTGCGGGGCGCGGTGCATTGCCGGGCCCCATGGCTCAAGCGCGAGGATGTGGAAGACGTTGTTCAGGACATTCTGCTCTCGGTGCATCAGGCGCGGGGCAGCTACGATCCGGCGCGCCCATTCACCCCGTGGCTGATGACGATCGCACGCAACCGGCTGGCGGATCATGCCCGCCGATACTGCCGTCAGACCGCCGGCGAACACGAACACGTACAGCACAGTGAAACCTTTTCGGCGCGCCCGGCGAATAACCATGCCGACACCGTGAACGACTACCTCGCCCTGCGCGACGCGATCACGGAGTTGCCTGCGGCACAACGGCAGGCACTCAGAATGTTGCGTCTGCGGCAAATGTCGTTGAAAGAGGCGGCGGAGGCGACCGGCATCAGCGTTGCGGCGCTCAAGGTATCCCTGCATCGGGCGACGATGCGTCTGCGCGAGATCGTGAAAGGACCGGACTGACATGCGCACGGACGAGCTCATCGAAGAACTTTCGAATGATCTCGTCCCAGTCCGCCCCGGCCGCCCCACGCATCAGCGCGTTGCGCTCTGGTTCATCCTTTCCTGTCCCGTGATCGCTGTCTCTGTGTGGTTTTTCGGCCTTCGCCCGGACATTGCCGCAAAGCTGCTCGAGCTGCGCTTCGTGATCGAACAGCTCGCGGCGTTGCTGACGGCGGCAACCGCCTGCGTCGCCGCGCTGGTCCTGACGACTCCGGGCGCCGACCGCCGAATCGCACTTGTGCCGGCGATTCCCGGCACGCTGTGGCTGACGACGCTGGGCATCGGATGCATCGCGGATTGGCTGCGCGCGCGCCCGGCGACACTGACCTTTTACCCGGAGGCGGAGTGCCTGCTCTATATCGGGGCGATCGGTGCGATCCCGGCGGTCATTCTCGTGGCCATGCTGCGGCGCGGCGCCCCGCTGGCCCCGCGCGCCGCACTTTTCATGGCCGGGCTTGCCGCTGCGGGGCTTGCCAATTTCGGTCTGAGGCTTTTCCATACGACGGATGCCGGGCTGATGGTACTGGTCTGGCAGTTCGGCAGCGTGCTGGTGCTCAGCCTTGCCGCCAGCCTTGCCGGACCCCGTTTCCTGCGCTGGCCTCGCAGCGTCCGGCGTTCCATCGAGGGGTGACCCGATGAACGAACCGCAGATCCTGCCGCCCGCGCCAGCTGCGCTGGAGGCCTTGCCGGCTGCACAGCTGGAGCGCATGCGCGCGGCCGCCATCGAGATACGCGAATGCGAGCGTGCACTGCACAAGGGCGGTCTGAACCTGGTCGGAGAAATGCTCAGGGGTCAGGGCAAGTTCGTCAAGCTCAGCCACTACCCTGAGGGGGACGTCTTCGACCACGAGTCGCACTCGCAATATTATTACCACGCCCACCGCCCTGACGAGCACGGGCATTTCCACACCTTCCTGCGCGCCGGGGGCATGCCCCGCGCCGCACGTCCGGCGCCGGAGGCCCAGGACCGCGACTGGCCCGCCGGCGATCACGCGGTGGCGCATATCATCGCCATCTCGATGGACAAGAAGGGAAAGCCGCTGGGGCTATTCACCACCAATCGCTGGGTCACCGGCGAGACATGGTATCCTGCAGAGCACGTCGCGACGATGATCGATCATTTCTCGGTCGATCACGCCTACCCGTCCTGGCCCACCAATCGCTGGGTGACCGCCATGGTCCGGTTGTTCAAGCCGCAGATCATCCAGCTTCTTCACGAACGCGACGCTGCGTTGAACGCGCGACGCGCGGCCCATCCCGACCGCGACGTGTTCGAGGACAGGGATTTCGAAGTCTTGTCTGAAACCGCCATCGACATGCAGGCACAGATCGCCAGCATCGACGCTGCGCTGGCACGACGCTGACCGGACGGCATCGCCGATCCGGCCCTCGATCAGTTGATCAGCCCGGCATGCCGCATCGCCGCGTCGATTTCGCCGCGCGTCGACTCGCTGACACATGTCAGCGGCATGCGCACCTCGTCGCAGCAGCGTCCGAGCCGCGACAGCGCGTATTTCGCCCCGGCAAGGCCGGGTTCGACGAAAACCGCCCGGTGCAGCGGCATCAACCGGTCCTGATACTCAAGGGCCGTGGCATAATCCCCGGCCAGTGTGGCCGCCTGGAATTCCGCACACAGGCGCGGCGCCACATTCGCGGTCACTGAAATGCAGCCCACTCCGCCATGAGCGTTGAAACCCAGCGCCGAGGCATCCTCGCCCGACAATTGAATGAAATCCGGCCCACAGCTGGCGCGCTGCTCGGACACGCGCACCACGTCGCCCGTGGCGTCCTTCACACCGATGATGCGCGGCAGCTTGGCCAGCTCTCCCATCGTGTCGGGCTGCATGTCCACGACCGAGCGGCCCGGAATGTTGTAGATGATGATGGGCAGCGCGCAGCAATCGTGCAGGATACGGAAGTGCTCGATCATGCCGCGCTGCGTGGGCTTGTTGTAGTAGGGTGTCACGACCAGCGCCGCATCCGCGCCCACCGCCTCGGCATGGCGCATGAAGCGGATCGCTTCGGTGGTGTTGTTGGACCCGGCACCGGCGATCACGAAAATGCGACCGGCCGCCGCTTTCACGACCTCCTCGATCACCTGTTCGTGTTCCTCATGACTCAGCGTGGGGCTTTCGCCAGTGGTGCCGACGGGCACCAGCCCGGAGGACCCTTCCGCAACATGCCACTCGACCAGCGCGTGCAACGCGTCGAGGTCGATCGCACCATCGCGAAACGGGGTAACCAGGGCGGGGATGGAACCTTTGAACATGATGGCGCTTTCTTCGGGACGGGCGGGGCGGACCCTATCGGCACATGCATGATTTGCCAAGTTTACGGTCAAGTTTGCGGTGTCGCGCGCGACGCTATGCGGTTAATCTTGCGGAGGCGGGTTTTCAAGGTGAAAGACACATGATGCGGCATCCGATTCTGATGGCAGCGGCCATCTGCATCTATGGCATGGCACAGGCGGGCATGGCGCTGGCCGCCGCACCGCTGACCTCGCCCCGCCCCGCAGACCGTGCGGGGTCGGCTCTCGGCGCCGCGCTCGAGCGCAGCGGACCCGATGAATGGGTGCGCGCCGCTGCCCGGGCCATCATCGCCGGCCCCATTGCCGAGGAAGTCGTGATCTGGGACCGGCTTCGCCAGGGCGAGGGCGACTGGCACGATTACGCCGATTTCGTGCAGCGCCGCGGCGATTGGCCGGACATCGCACGCCTGCATCGCCAGGGCGAGACCGCCATTGCCGACGGCGCCCCCGCCGGGGACGTCATTTCCTATTTCGAAACCCGCGATCCGGCAACCGGGACAGGGGTGCTGGCGCTGATCGACGCCTTTGAGGCACAGGGCCGCCGCGACGCCGCGATCGAGCAAGCGCGCCGGGCCTGGCGTATGCTGACGCTCGACTCCGACACGGAATCGAAACTGCTCGATCGTTACGGCGCGCAGCTTGCGCCGCATCATGAGGATCGGCTCGACCGGCTGCTGTGGGAACGCCAGCTGCAGGCGGCCGAGCGCATGCTCGACCGCGTCTCTTCGGGCTGGCAGCGCCTGGGCCGCGCCCGGCTTGCGCTTGCGCGCCGCGAGCAGGGCGTGGATGCGCGGGTGGCGGCCGTCCCGGCTGATCTGGCCAACCACCCCGGGCTGCTGCATGCCCGCTTCGACTGGCGCATGCGCAGGGGTTTCCACGACAGCGCCGCTGACCTGATGGTGGACGGCAGCGGCTCCGCCACCGCGCTGGGACGACCCGAAGCCTGGGCCCGCGACCGCAATTTCCTCGCCCGACAGGCCTTGTCGGACGGGCGCCCGCGCGACGCCTACAGATACGCCGCCAACCATCACGTCGCATCCGGCGCCCGCTTTGCCGAGCTCGAATGGCTGTCCGGCTATATCGCCCTGCGCAGGCTTGACGATCCGCAGACCGCCTTGGGCCACTTCCGCACGCTGGGTGCAGGGGTTTCCACGCCGATCAGCCTGGGCCGCGCCGCCTATTGGGAGGCGCGCGCGCTGATGGCGCTGGACCGCAGGGAGGATGCCGAGGCTGCGTATGCGCGCGCAGCGCAGCACCAGACCAGCTTCTACGGGCTGCTGGCCGCCGAGGAGGCCGGCCTCGGCATGGATCCCGCGCTGGCGCAGACCGAGACTTTCCCGCACTGGAGCGGCGCCGACTTCTCCGAAGATCCGCTGCTGCGCGCCGGGGTTTTGCTGCATCGCGCCGGGCGCTGGCACGATGCGCGCCGCTTCTTCCTGCATCTGTCCGACCGGCTCGACCGCACCGAACTGGGGCAGCTTGCCGACATGGTCCTGGGACTGGGCGAGCCGAACTTCGCCCTCGTCATCGCCAAGCGCGCCGCGGCACGCGGCCATATCCTGCCGCACGCCTATTTCCCGATGGGTACCCCCGCCGAGATGGATCTGCCGATACCGCCCGAACTCGCGCTGGCCATCGCACGGCGCG
>CAZMBT010000049.1:0-11367 GCA_964564395.1 uncultured Alkalilacustris sp. | reverse complement strand
TGGCGGACGCACAGACCATGGTTGCGATGGCCCCGCACATGGCGCTGTTTCCCGGGCTTGCCATCGTCCTGACGGTGCTCGGGCTCAACCTGATGGGGGACGGGCTGCGCGATGTGCTCGACCCGCGGCTGCGGAGGGTGCGATGAGCCTGCTGTCGCTCAAGGAGGTGTCGCTGTCCATTCACGGGACGCCGATCCTGGATCGCGTGTCGCTCGATGTGGCGCCGGGGCAGGTTTTCGGGGTCGTGGGCGAGTCGGGGTCGGGCAAGTCGATGACGGCGATGTCGGTCATGCAGTTGCTGCCGGACGGGGCGCAGCCGACGGGACGCATCGAGTTCGAGCAGCGCGAGCTGTTGACGCTGCCCGAATCCGCGATGTGCCACATCCGCGGCAACCGCATCGGCATGATCTTTCAGGAGCCGATGACAGCGCTCAACCCGGTGCAGACGATCGGCGATCAGGTGGCCGAGACACTGATGGTACACGGCGCGGCCGGCCGCGCCGAGGCGACGCGCATCGCGGCGGACAGCCTCGCCCGGGTCGGCCTTCCGCAGGATCGTTTCCCGCTGACACGGTATCCCCACGAGCTGTCGGGCGGACAGCGCCAGCGCGTCTGCATCGCCATGGCCGTTGCATTGCGTCCCGCCCTGCTGATCGCGGATGAGCCCACCACGGCGCTGGACGTGACGACCCAGGCGCAGATCCTCGCGCTGTTGCGCCGCCTCGTCGATGACGACGGCATGGCGCTGATGCTGATCACGCATGACCTTGCCGTGGTGGCCGGGATGGCCGACCATGTCGCGGTGATGGAAAAGGGCCGCATCGTCGAGCAGGCCGCCACCGAACCGCTGTTTCGCCGCATGGCGCACCCCTATACGCGCAAGCTTTTCCGCGCATCGGACCATGTCCCGCAACGCACCGCCGCGCCGCGCGACACCCCCCTGCTGGAGGTGCGCGGGGCGGTGCGCGACTATGCGCTGCCCAAGGTGCATCTGTTTCAGCGCACGCCGCTGTTTCGCGCGGTCGACGATGTCTCGCTGACGCTGCATGAAGGCGAGAGCCTCGGCCTTGTGGGCGAGTCGGGCTGTGGCAAGTCCACGCTGACGCGCGCCATCCTGGGGCTGGAGCCGCTTCAGGGCGGCGAGATCCGGATCGAGGGCGAAACCGTGCGCCCCGGCCGAAAGATGACCGCCGCGTTGCGCCGCAAGGTGCAGGTGGTGTTTCAGGACCCGTACGGCAGCTTCAATCCGCGCCACCGCGTCGGGCGGCTTGTCACCGAGCCGTTTCATCTGCTTTCCGACCCGCCGCAGGGCAGCGACAGGCGTGCGCGTATCGGCGAGGCGCTGGAGGCGGTCGGCCTCCGCCCGGCGGACGCCGAGAAGTATCCGCACGAATTCTCCGGCGGGCAGCGCCAGCGCATCGCCATCGCGCGCGCACTCATCATCCGACCGCGGATGATCGTCCTCGACGAGGCGGTGTCGGCGCTTGACGTATCGATCCGGGCGCAGATTCTCGACCTGCTGGCCGATCTGCAGGCACGCTTTGGCCTCGCCTATCTGTTCATCAGCCATGATCTGTCGGTGGTGCGCGCCATATCGGACCGCGTTCTGGTTATGAAATCCGGGCAGATCGTCGAAAGCGGCGCCACCCATGCGGTGTTCGACGCGCCGCAGCACCCCTATACACGCCAACTCATCGAGGCCGCGCCCCGTATTCCGGCGGGCTGGGCTGCAGGAGACTGACATGCTGGACGACAAAACCCTCTGGTTCGACCCCGCGCAGATGTTCATCGCCGGGCGCTGGCAGGGCGCGGATGCCACGCTGACGCTTGAAGACCCTTCGACCGGCGCGCCGCTGGCCGAGATCGCGCGCGGCGGCGCCGCCGAGATCGATGCGGCCGTGGTGGCGGCACGCGCTGCGCGCGCGGGTGACTGGGGGCGCGCCACGGCCGCCGAGCGTGGTCGCATCCTCGCGCGGATCGGTGAACTGGTGCTGGCGCGGGCCGACACGCTGGCCGCGCTGGAGGCGGCGGATGTCGGCAAACCGCTCAAGCAGGCCCGCGCCGATGCCATCGCGCTGGCGCGCTACATGGAATTCTATGGCGGCGCCGCCGACAAGCTGCATGGCGAGACGATCCCCTTTCAGGCGGGATACACGGTCTACACCCTGCGGGAGCCGCACGGCGTGACCGGGCATATCGTGCCCTGGAACTACCCGATGCAGATCATCGGCCGCTCGGTCGGGGCGGCGCTGGCGATGGGCAATGCCTGCGTGCTCAAGCCCGCCGAGGAAGCCTGTCTGACCGCGCTGGCCTTTGCCCGCATCGCCGAGGAGGCGGGTCTGCCCGCCGGGGCGCTGAATGTGGTGCCGGGGCTGGGCGAGGAGGCCGGCGCGGCGCTGTCCGGCCATGCCGGGATCAACCATGTGTCCTTCACCGGCTCGGTCGGGGTGGGCGCGCTGATCCAGGCGGCGGCGGCGCGCAATGTCGTGCCGGTCACGCTGGAGCTGGGCGGCAAGTCGCCGCAGCTGGTCTTCGAGGATGCCGATCTCGACGCGGCGCTGCCTTTTCTGGTGGGGGCCGGGGTGCAGAATGCGGGGCAGACCTGTTCGGCGTCCTCGCGCATTCTGGTGCAGCGGGGCATCTTCGACGAGGTTGTCGCGCGGATGAGCGACCGCTACGGGGAATTGCGGGTCGGCCCGGCCGCGTCGGATCTGGATGTGGGGCCGCTGATTTCGGCGCGACAGAAGGCACTCGTCGAGGGCTTCATCGCGGCTGGCGCCGATCTTGATACGGCCGCGCGCGGCGTGATCGCCGCCGACGCGCCCGCAGGCGGGCATTACGTGGCGCCCACGCTCTTTGCCGATGTGCCTGCCACGCACCGTCTCGCGCAGGAAGAGGTGTTCGGCCCGGTTCAGGTGGTCATCCCCTTCGAGGACGAAGCCGAGGCCGAGGCCATTGCCAACGGCACCGATTACGGTCTGGTGGCCGGCATCTGGACACGCGACGGGGCGCGGCAGATGCGGCTGGCGCAGCGGCTGCATGCCGGGCAGGTGTTCTTGAACAACTACGGCGCCGGCGGCGGGGTCGAGCTGCCCTTCGGCGGCGTCGGCAAGTCGGGCCATGGCCGCGAAAAGGGATTCGAGGCGCTCTACGGGTTCTCCACCCTGAAGACGGTGGCCGCGCATCACGGATGAGCGCGGGTTGCCACGGGACAATGCAGATGAGGGGCTAGCAATGAGACTTGAGGGCAAGACAGCCATCGTGACCGGTGCCGGATCGGGCTTTGGCGCGGGTATCGCGCGCAAGTTCGCCGCCGAGGGCGCGCGCGTCCTCGTGGCCGATATCGATGCCGGGGCGGCCGAGCGCGTGGCCGCCGAGATCGGCGCGACCGCCTGCACGGTCGATGTGGCCGACGCGCACAGCGTCGAGGCGATGGCAACCAAGGCGAAGGACGTGTTCGGGCATGTCGATATTCTGGTCAACAACGCCGGCATCACCCACAAGCCGGCCCCGATGGAGACCGTGTCCGAAGGCGATTTCGACCGCGTCTTCGCTGTCAACTGCAAGTCCGTCTATCTGATGGCGCGCGCATTCGTGGGCCCGATGAAGGCGCGCGGCGGCGGGGCGATCCTGAATATCGCCTCGACGGCCGGCGTGTCGCCGCGTCCCAATCTGAACTGGTACAACGCCTCGAAAGGCTGGATGATCACCGCAACGAAGGCCATGGCGGTCGAGCTTGCGCCGTCCGGCGTGCGGGTCAATGCGCTCAACCCGGTGGCGGGGGAGACGCCGCTTCTCAAGTCCTTCATGGGCGAGGACACGCCCGAGATGCGCGCCAGGTTCCTGTCCACCATCCCGCTGGGCCGGTTCTCAACGGCCGAGGATATGGGCAACGCCGCCGCCTTCCTGTGTTCGGACGAAGCGGCGATGATCACCGGTGTTGCGATGGAGGTGGATGGCGGTCGCTGCATCTGAGCCGGTCCACCGCCCAGCGCGCGGCGTCGGCGACCGTGGCGTCCGCATCATCGAGCCGGGCCTGCGCTGCCGGCAGCAGCGCGGGATCGCCTGAATTGCCTATGGCATAGAGCACGTTGCGCACAAAACGATCACGGCCGATGCGCTTGATCGGGGAGCCGGAAAAGCGCGCGCGAAACGCCGTATCATCGAGGGCGGCAAGTTCGGCCAGCGGCGGCGCCACAAGGTCGGGGCGTGCGGCGTATTTTGCCTCATGCGCGGTGGCGGCGAACTTGTTCCAGGGGCAAACCGCCAGACAGTCGTCGCAGCCATAGATCCGGTTCCCCAGCAGCGGGCGCAACGCCTCGTCCACCGGCCCGGCATGTTCGATCGTCAGATACGAAATGCAGCGTCGCGCATCGAGCTGGAAGGGCGCGGGGAAGGCGTCGGTCGGGCAGATATCGAGACACGCGGTGCAGGAGCCGCAATGCTCCGTCTCGGGCGCGTCGCGCGGCAGCTCCAGCGTCGTGAAGATCGCGCCCAGAAAGAACCAGCTGCCCAGGTCGCGACCCAGAAGATTGGTGTGCTTTCCCTGCCAGCCCAGCCCCGCCGCCGCGGCCAGGGGTTTTTCCATCACCGGCGCGGTGTCGACAAAGACCTTGATCTCGGCGCCGGTCCGGTCGACCAGCCAGCGGCCCAGCCGCTTGAGACGCTTCTTGACGACATCATGATAATCGCGGTTTAGCGCATAAACCGAGATGGCGCCGCGGTCGCGCTGCTGCAGAACCGCCATCGGGTCGTGCTCCGGCGTGTAAAGCTCGGCCAGCATGATGACGGAGCGCGCCTGCGGCCAAAGCGTCTGCGGGCTGGCGCGCCAGCTCATGCGCCGCGCCATCCAGTCCATCTGGCCGTGCCGCCCGGCGGCGACGAAGTCGTGCAGATGCCGGCTCGCCTGCGAAATGGCGGTTGGGGCGCAAATACCCGCCTTCGCGAAGCCCTCGGCATGCGCGCGCGCGACCAACTCGGCCTTCAGGGCGGCGGCGTCCTGGGGGGGCGTGTCGTCCGGGTCGCTCGCGGTCATTGCAGCGCCGCTGCCGCGGTTCCGGCGGCCGTCTGCGGCTGATCAGAAGTCGAGATCGGCATAATGCGGTGGCGGCGGAAAACCCGGCAACTGATCCGCCAGCAGGGGGCGGAATGCCGGGCGCGACTTGATCTTGGCATACCATTCCTTGACATTGGACGACCGCTCCCAGTCCACATCGGAAATATAGTCCAGACAGGACAGATGCGCCGCCGCCGCGAAATCCGCCAGCGTCATCACGTCACCTGCCAGCCAGCGCCGTTGATCGAGCAGCCAGCCCATGTAATCGAGGTGATACTTGATCCGTGAGCTGCCGGTCTTGATGTTGCGCGAGTCCGGGTAGCCTTGATTCATGATCTTCTTGTTGACCCGTTCATACAGCAGTTTCGACGTCACATCGTCATGAAACTTGTCGTCGAACCAGGCGCAGAGGCGGCGCACCTCGTAGCGTTGAAATGCACCCTTCGGCATCAGCGCCGGCGTGGGGTGGCGTTCGTCGATGTATTCGCAGATGGCCTGGCTTTCCGCCATGCTGTGCCCGTCGAGCTTGATGACCGGGACCTTCCCGGCAGGGTTGCGCCGCAGGAAGTCGTTTCCGCGCTCCCAGTATCGCTCCTCGATCAGTTCGACCTCGAGCTTCTTTTCGGCCAGGGTCAGCCGCACCTTGCGGCAGAAGGGTGACAGCGGGACGTGAAAAAGGCGGGTCATGCGCGGGGTCTCTTCACTGAATGCGTTCTCGTTCCATGCCTTGCGCGGCCACGGGTTTCAATCCTCGAAGCACGCGGCGCGCCCATCGGCGGCGATGGTGGCCGCACCGTCCATGATCGCGGCCGTGCGGGCGCGCACGAAGGGGGTGGGTTGCGCGGCGCTGCGGCTCTTGGGCGCCGGCAGGATTGCGGCGAGCCGCGCGGCCTGTAGCGGGGTCAGTTCCGCCGCGCTGGTACCGAAATAATGCTGCGCCGCAGCCTGCACCCCGAACACCCCGTTATCGAATTCCGCGATGTTGAGATAGACCTCAAGGATGCGCCGCTTGCTCCAGAGCAGTTCCACGATGGGTGTGCCGCCCGCCTCGAGTGCCTTGCGCGTCCAGCTGCGTCCGTGCCACAGGAAGGCATTCTTGACCGTCTGCTGCGTGATGGTTGACGCCCCGCGACGGCTATCCGCCTCGAGGGCGCGACGGATCTCGGTCATGTCGAAGCCCCAATGCAGGCAGAAATTCGCATCCTCGGCCGCGACCACCGCACGCGGCATGTGCGGGCTGATCTGGGAGATCGGCGTCCATTCGCGTTCGATGTTGCCGATGCGCCGATATTCGCCCAGCATGTAGAATCCGCCGGGGGGATTCACGACCTTGTAGGCGGCGACCCATCCCAGCAGCAGCACCATGAGCGCCGCGCCGATGCGCAGGCTCCAGCGCAGCGCCCAGCGACGCGCGCGCGCGAAGGGTGACCTCGCGCGGCGATCTTCGGTCGGCTTGCGGCGCGACGGCTTCTTTTGGCGTGCGGCCATGTCCGGAGCTGCGACTGTTACATGATACGGGACCCCGCCTTGTGACAGCCCGCCCCCGCTGGTGCAAGGCCGCAACCGCCCGTATGCGCGCGGGTCAGACGTGCGGGCGCAACAAGGCGGCCTCGTGGGCCTTCAGAACCGACCGCGCCATGGCCCATTGCCGGCGCCCCGTTTCGTTGTCCAGTTCGGGGAAGATGGCCAGAAGTTCCTCGCGGATGGCCTGGTCGCTTTCCATCATGTGCTCGCCCGGGTGGAAGCTCTCGCTCGGGCAGCCCTCGGCGTAGACGATCTCGTGGCGATCGAAAAGCAGGTGGATATACTCGACCGTATCGCTCGGATCGACATGGATCGTATCGCCATTGACCAGATGCTTGGCGGCCACCAGGACTTCATCCGTGCCGAACAGCAGCTCGGCGCGCCATCCCTGCAACAGCATTCTGTGCTGCGGTGACACGCGCATCTCGCGGGTGTTGCCCAGGGCGCCGGGCATGAAGCGGATCGGGGCAAAGCGTCCGCGCGCGGGCATCTTGCGCCGGCCGATCCAGCGGATGCGTTGCGCCCCGTGATCGCGGGTGATCACCCTGTCGCCGATCGCAAGACTCTCGATGGGGCGTGGGCCGGCGGGGGTCAGGATCAGCGTGCCTGGCGTGAAGCAGGGGGGCGTTATGGCGCCTGCCTTGATTTTCGTGCTTGTCGTCACGTAGGTCGCGTCCAGAAAGGTCGCGTCCTCAAGGATCGTCCCGTCGGTGGCCATGAAGATCGGATCGGCGTCCTCGAGATAGAAGGTCACACCGGTGATCGTCTGCACATCGCCATCCGCATTCTTGACGGTCACCGTGTCATCGACCCACACCGCAGTGACGCGGCTGCCATCGGCCAGGTCGCCCGAATCGGGCCGGATGAAGCCGTCATCGTCCTGATCCTCGTAAGTCAGGATCTCCACGGTCAGCTCGGTGCCGGACTCCGGCGGATCGGCGGGATCCATCCGGTAAAAGAACGCTTCCAAATCGTTGGACATGAGACAACACACTCTGAAAAACCAATCACTCCCGTGGTGATAAGATCCGATTCGAGCCAAATTTTGACGATGCCGGCCGACAATCGGGCGCTATCGTGGCATTGGAGGGCGTCGTTGCGGATTTTCGCCCCTTTGGAGGCGGGATCAGCGTGCCGTGTCCCGGGCGGGCTGGCGGGCGATCTGCACCGCGAGGATCCCCGCCATGATGATCGCCACGCCGAACAGATCGGCAAGGCCGAGCGCCTCGCCCAGAAGGGCCGCGGCGATCGCCACGCCGAAGAACGGGTTGAGGAAATGGAAGGTCGCGGCCCGCACCGCCCCGATCCGGCGAACCAGCCAGAACCACACCCATGTGGCAAGCAGCCCGGGCACGAGGGTGGTATAGACGAAAGCAGCCACCAGCTGCCAGCTCCAGCGGACCTCCAGCGTCTCGAACGCCAGGGCGGGACCTGCCAGCAACGCTGAACCGACGAGCATCTGCAAGCCGACGATCATCATCACATTGCCACCGGAAGCGGCGCCGCGCACCGCCAGCGTCGCGAAGGTCAGCGCCGTCACACCAAGCAGGCAGAGCACGACCCCGACAGGGTCGGTGCCGCCACCGAGCCGCGCGCCCATGATCAGCGTCACGCCGACAAAGCCCCCCAGCAGGCCGAGCACAGCCAGCGGCCGGGTGTATTCGCGCAGCAACAGCCATCCCACCAGCGCGACGAGCAGCGGCATGGTCGAGGCGATGATGGCGGCAAGTGACGCCTCGACGCTGCGCATCGCAACGAAGTTGAGACCCAGATAAAGTGCGTTCTGGCACAATCCGAAAACCAGTGTGGCCTTCCACTGCGCCGGGGTGAGGTGCCAGCTTTGTCCCAGCGCGCGCGCGATGGCGACTCCGATCAGCCCGGAAATCAGAAAGCGCAGCGCCAGAGCCGAAAGCGGCGGCGCGTCGACCACGATGATCCGCGCCGACGCGAAGGCCGAGGACCACATGACGGCGAAGGCCAGACCCATGAGGATCGCGCGAAAATCCATCTGCGCCCTGCCGTTCAGGAAAAGGGCCGCCGATCGGCGGCCCGTTGCGCCGTCATGCCTGTCGCGGATCAGCCGTTCAGGCTGTCCTTGAGGGCCTTGGCGATCGTCATCTTGACGGATTTGTCGGCGGGCTTGGCGATCTGTTCGCCGGTGGCGGGGTTGCGCACCATACGCTCGGGGCGTTCGCGGCAGGCGATCTTGCCGACACCGGGCAGGGTGACGGCGCCGCCGCCCGAGACTTCGCGGGTGATGATGCTGCTTACCGCATCAAGCGCGGCGTTGGCGGTCTTCTTGTCGGTGCCCATTTCCTCGGCCATTGCGGCCACGAGCTGCGTCTTCGTCATCGGTTTCGACATTGGTGTCTCCTCGTTCGTTGTCCCCTGTTGGCCGGGGCCGTGCCCGGCATCTAGACGCAATTGCTTTCACGACACAACACGCGCTTGTCCGGTTCGGGCGGATTTTGCCCGCCAATGTGGTTTTTTCTCCCTACAGGAACGCGGTTTCCTCGAAGCTGCGCAGTTTTCGGCTGTGAATCCGTTCCAGCGGCATGTCGCGCAGCCGCTCCATGGCGCGGATTCCGATCAGCAGATGGCGCGAGACCTGCGTGCGATAGAACCCTGTCGCCATGCCGGGCAGCTTCAACTCGCCATGCAGCGGCTTGTCGGATACGCAAAGCAAGGTTCCGTAAGGCACCCGGAACCGAAAGCCGTTTGCCGCGATGGTGGCGCTTTCCATGTCCAGCGCGATGGCGCGCGACTGGCTGAGGCGCTGCACCGGTCCCGACTGGTCGCGCAGTTCCCAGTTGCGGTTGTCTATGGTGGCGACCGTTCCGGTGCGCATGATGCGCTTGAGCTCGTAACCCTCGAGCTGCGTGACCTCGGCGACGGCCTCCTGAAGCGCGATCTGGATCTCGGCCAGCGCCGGAATCGGAACCCAGAGCGGCAGTTCTTCATCAAGCACGCTGTCCTCGCGCAGATAGGCATGGGCCAAGACGAAGTCGCCCAGCGACTGGCTGTTGCGCAGCCCGGCGCAATGCCCGACCATGAGCCATGCATGCGGACGCAGCACAGCGACATGGTCTGTCGCGGTCTTCGCGTTGGACGGGCCCACCCCGATATTGATCAGCGTGACACCGGCCTTGTTCGGGCGTTTCAGGTGGTAGGCCGGCATCTGCGGCATGCG
The DNA here is from genome assembly GCA_964564395.1 of uncultured Alkalilacustris sp. Classification (GTDB taxonomy): domain Bacteria; phylum Pseudomonadota; class Alphaproteobacteria; order Rhodobacterales; family Rhodobacteraceae; genus Alkalilacustris. Next base: position 1,597 of record CAZMBT010000049.1, on the reverse strand, counting down.
CTCGGGCGCCACGAGGGGCGCGTCCGATGTGCTGATCGCGGCGTCGCCGGGTCCGACAAGCTCGGTGTAGCCGCTGTCCGGATCGGCAAGCGCCTCGCGCGCGAAGCTCTCGAACGCATCGACATAGAACTGGTAATTCGTGAAGAGCACGTAATTCTGAAAATGCTCGGCCCCGGTGGCCGTGTAATGCGCGAGCCGGGCCAGCGAATAGTCGATGCGCTGGGCGCTGAAGGCCGCCAGCGGGCGCGTGCCGTCTTCGGCCCGCGCGCCAAATCCATTGACGACATCGTCATTCGTGGTGGCCAGGTCCGGCACATCGAAGACGTCGCGCAGGGGAAAGGACAGCGCCCCTTCCTGCGGCACGTCGAACTCCGCCTGCGCGGCCACGGCGAAATGAATCGGTATCGGCGTCTCCGACAGGCCGATCGTGACCGGAACGTCATGGTTGCGCATCAACAGCCCGATCTGCTGCTCGAGGTAGGGGCCATACAGGTCCGGACGGGTGATCGTCGTGGCGTAGGTGCCCGGCTCGGCGACATGGCCGAAGCTGAGCCGGCTGTCCGATTGCGCGAAGCTGCCCACGCTCAGACGGATCTCGGGGTAGAAGGCCCGGTAGCGCGCCTGCGGCACCGCGCCCCCGAGCGCATCGGCAAAGCGCGCGACCAGGAATGCAACCCCACCGTCATAAAGCGCGCGCAGATGCGCGACCGCTGCGGCGGGGTCGTCGAAACTGCGCGCTTGCGGCAGCTCGGGTGTATGGGCGGGGCTGGGAGTGTCGGGCGTCATGCGTCGGCCGGCGCGTCGATCAACGGGGTCAGTTCGAAGCGGGTCACGTCCACCAGCCCCAGATCCGAGATCCGCAACTGTGGGATGACCACCAGCGCGAGCAGTGAATGCTGCATGAAGGCGTTGTTGAGCGTGCAGCCACAGTCGCGCAGCGCCGCACCCATGCGTTCGGCGGCGGCGGCCACCTCGGCGGCGGGGCGATCGGACATCAGCCCGGCGATGGGCAACTCGACCAGCGCCAACTCGCGGCCGTCGCGCCAGACCGAGACACCGCCGCCGACGGCGCCCAGCCGGTTGGCGGCGAGCGCCATCTGTTCGGCATCCGTGCCAACCACGATCATGTGGTGGCTGTCATGCGCCACCGTGGACGCGACCGCCACGCGGCCCTGATACCCGAAGCCCGAGACCAGCGCGTTGGTCACACCCCCAGTCCCGCGATGACGTTCGACCAGCGCGATCTGCGCGATGTCGCGCGCGGGGTCCGCCACGAGGCGCCCGTCATGCACCGGCATTTCGGCCGTCAGCGCCCGGGTGGGGGCCTGGTTCTCGACCACACCGATGACGCGGGCCTGCACCTTCGCAGCGTCCCGGGGCGCCGCGATGACGAAATCCTGGCCGCTCAGCGTTGTGCCGAGGCGCACGGTATCACGCACCTCCGCCGGCCAGTCGAGATGCGGGCATCGTACCGTCAGCCGGCCGCGCTCGGCCACCGTGACGCCGCGGGCGATGACCTGCTCGATCGGAAGCGCGCGCAGGTCCGAGGTCAGGATGCAGTCCGCGCGGCGCCCCGGCGTGATCGAGCCGATTTCGC
>CAZMBT010000048.1:10153-11413 GCA_964564395.1 uncultured Alkalilacustris sp. | reverse complement strand
CTGAGATTGCTTGCAACACGCCGCCGCCGGCTGGAATGACTCGGCCGCACTCCGCCGAACCCCGAATGTTGCGCCGCAGCGCAGTGCCATCGTAGTGTGGTCACGTCGGCGTGTGTGCGCCGCGCGACGACCGCCTCGGACGGGCTCAAGGGAGGGAAGGGATGGCGCCGCGCATGATCCTGTGTCTCGGGCCGCACAGGTCCGGAACATCCATGGTGGCCGCTGCGCTGCAAAGCCTCGGCGCAGAACTGGCGATCGCGCAGGATCGGGTCAGCGACGAGAATCCGCGTGGATTCTTCGAGCAGCCTGAAATCGTGGCCTTCAACGACGCCCTGCTGTCCGTGCTTGGCGCGAGTTGGGACAGCCCGACCTTCGAGTGCGAGCGCGCGCTGCAAGCCGCCGGGCTGGACGAAGGGACGCTGGACGGGTTGATCGACGATGGTGCGGCCCTTCTGCGACGGCTCTTCGCGGCGGCGCCGATGGCCGCTGTCAAGGACCCGAGGATCTGTCGCCTTCTTCCCATATGGCACCGCATTCTGTCCGCTGCGGGATACGATGCGCAGGATCTCGCGCTGATCCATGTGCTGCGCGATCCCGCCGAAGCCGCATGCTCGCAAATGTTGCGCCAGCAAGCGAACCCGGATTTCTACGATATCGGCCGCAACGCGGCGGAGGGCGTGGTGCTCTGGCTTACGCACGCCGCACAAGCGCTGCAGGACTCCGGCTGTCCGCGCAACCTGGTCGTCGCGCATGCCGCCATGCTGTCGGCGCCGCGCCAGACGCTTGACCGGATCGCCGGATTTCTGGAGGTGCAGGTCAACACTGATCGGCGTGACACCTTCACGTCCACCTTTATCGACGAGGATCTGTACCGAAGCCGCCCCGACCGACAGATGCGGGACCGGCTCGCAAAGACGGTTCCGACGGCCTTCGCGCTGCACGACAGTCTCGAACGCTATTCGCGGAGCGGAGGTTTCGACGCAACCGCGGCAGCGCAGGCCGCAGCGATCTATCGAACGCCGGACGCGCGCCGGGAAGTGATGCAGATTGCGGCCGAGGCAGCCGACCGGCTGGCATGGCGATGGCGCGAAACGGCACGAGCAGCCGAGCAATTGCGCGACCGCCTTGATGAACAAGGTGCGCAACTTGCGGCGCTGGACGAGGAACTCGCCCGCCAGAAGCACGACGCCGAGGCCGAGCAGAACCGCCTGCGCAACGATTACGAAGCCGTCATCGAACCGCTGCGTGAAACCCTGCGCA
>CAZMBT010000048.1:0-10053 GCA_964564395.1 uncultured Alkalilacustris sp. | reverse complement strand
AGAATCGCCTGCGCAACGATTACGAAGCCGTCATCGAACCGCTGCGTGAAACCCTGCGCATCGCCGAGCACGACAAGGCCGCACTCGCAGCCCAGATCGACGACCTCGACGCCGAACTCGCCCGCCAGAAGCACGACGCCGAGGCCGAGCAGAATCGCCTGCGCAACGATTACGAAGCCGTCATCGAACCGCTGCGTGAAACCCTCAGGCACACGGAGGGTGAAAACGAGGCGCTGAACGCCCAGGTCGCTGCGACTGAGGCCGAACGGACGCGCATGCGCAACGCGATGGAGGCCGAGCAGGCCCGACTTGTCACAGCTTTCGAAGCCGAAATGGCCAAGCGAGCGGACCTCGCCGCGGCCGCGCTGAATGCCGAGATCGCGAAACGCGAGGCGCTGCTGGCATCGCGATCCTGGCGCCTGACGGCACCTCTGCGGAGGGCCGGAAGCCTGGCGGCATCGGTGCGCGCGACACCTGCCCGCGCCTGGCGTCGGCTGAACCAGGCGGCAAGACTTGGCTACCGCCGACTCGCCGCCCGCAACCCCGAACTCGCGAGTCGCATACGCTGGCGGCTGTGGCCGATACTTCAAGCTGGCAATCGTCGCCTTCTCGGGATGAACCATGTCCCTCTGAACAGCTCGAGCGCGCGGGAATTGCAGCATCACTTTCAGCGCCCGGGACCGACCGGCTCGCATGCGCCGCTCGTCTCGGTGATCGTGCCCAATTACAATCACGCGCAGTATCTGCGCCAGCGTCTCGACAGCATCTTCGGCCAGAGCTACCGCAATTTCGAGGTGATCCTTCTTGATGACTGCTCGCAAGATGAAAGCCGGGCCATCCTGAAGGAGTACGCCACCCGATTTGCGGACCGCACGCGCATGATCTTCAACGAAGAAAACTCGGGCGGCGTCTTTCACCAATGGGAAAAGGGGATTCAGGCGGCGCGCGGCGACCTTGTCTGGATCGCCGAAAGCGACGACTGGTGCACGCAGAACATGCTCGAAGTGCTCGTGCCATACTTTGCCAATCCGGCGGTGCAACTGGCATACGTTCCCACGGACTTCATGGACGAATCCGGGACGCAGCGGGTCTGGAGCATGGATGAGTTTCTGGCCGACCTCCACCCCGCGCGCTGGCACAATGCATGGGTCGCGACAGCCCCGGAGGTCATGCGCTCGGGCTTCGCCGTCAGGAATATCGTACCCAATGTCAGTTCGGCGGTGTTTCGCCGGATGGACCGGCTGGATGTGCTGGGCAGCGACCAATGGAAAACGATGCGCTGCTGCGGTGACTGGCTGTTCTACATCCACCTGATACGCGGCGGGCTGATGGCCTATGCGCCGCATGCGCGCAACTTCTTTCGCCAGCACCCGCAGAATACGTCGGTCGCATCCTACACCCGGGACGACTATTACCGCGAACACGAGATCGTCGCCAGCGCAACCGCACGGCATTACGGGATCGATCCGGTCGATCTGGAAAGCCAGCGCACCGATCTCATGGAACACTGGCGACGCAATCGCGGCGGCTTTGATCCAGCCGCATTCGAGAGCTGCTACAATACGGACCGGATCGCCCTGTCCGGGCAGGAACGGGCTCCGAACCTGCTGATGGTGGGATATGGCTTTTGCGCCGGAGGCGGCGAGACGTTTCCCATCCATCTGGCGAACACCATGAAGGCGGCCGGCTATAACGTCACCTATCTCGACTGCGCTCAGGAGGCCGAGAATGGCGAAATCCGGGACATGCTGGCGCGCGACATACCGGTGGTTTCGAATTTCGAGGATCTCAACGGGATCGTGGCCGCCTTCGACATCGATATCATCCACTCGCACCATGCCTGGGTAGACAACACGATCCTCGATCTGCTGGCCGAGGACACGACGGCACGCACCGTTGTCACTTTGCACGGAATGTACGAAACCATCCTCGACCGTGACCTGCAGCGCATTCTGCCCCGGCTCGTCGCGCGCAGCGGCAGGCTGATCTACACGGCCGAAAAGAATCTCGACGCCTTTCTGCGCCATGGGCTTGTACAGCCCGGCGAGCTCGAGCGTATCGACAACGCACTCGGACGTTACCCCGTCACGCCGGTCGATCGGGCCGAGCTCGGCATTCCCGAAAGCGCCTTCGTGCTCACGCTGGTCGCGCGCGCCATGCCTGAGAAGGGCTGGGCCGAGGCGATAGAGGCGGTGGGGATGGCCCGCGATCTGTCCGGCGCGGATATCCGTCTGATCCTGATCGGAGACGGCGCCGTTCACGACAGGTTGCGCAAGGAAGGGGTGCCCGACCATGTCCGCCTCGAAGGGTTCCGCCAGAACATTCGTGCCTATTTTGCGTCCTCCGACATGGGTTTCCTTCCTTCGCGCTACCGTGGCGAGAGCTTCCCGCTCGTGGTCATAGACTGTCTGCATGCCGGTTGCCCGGTGCTCGCCAGCGCTATCGGCGAGATACCCTATATGCTGGAAACGGGCTCGGGGCCGGCCGGTGTGCTGTTCGAACTCGACAACTGGTCGATCCCGACCGCCGACCTCGCCGAGCGGATCGCACATCTCGCCACCAACCGGTCAGAGTATGAAGAACTGCGGGCGCGCGTTCCCGAAGCGTCGGCGCGTTTCGATCCGCAAGTCATGCGCGCGCGCTATGATGTCACCTATCGGGGGCTGCTGCGGGACCCCGCGCCCCGAAACGGCAGGACTGCAGAACGCCATGCGGCCGAATGATCCGTCCACGCCCGAGGACGCGCAGTGCCCGCAGGCTGTTGCGTCCTTTCCCGGCCCGGTCCTCGTCACCGGGGGCGGCGGGTTCATCGGCCATCACCTGATCACGGCCCTGCTGGCGCGGGGGTGTACCGTGCGCAACCTCGACTTCACGCCCGGCCGGATCAAGGCGACTGCTCTGTCGCACTGGCGCGGCAGTTTCATGGATGCGGCCCTGCTGCGCGAGGCACTCTTCGGCGTGGACACGGTGTTTCATCTCGCCGCGACGACGCTGCCGCGCGACTCGCAGGCCGATCCGGAACGGGACGCGCGCGAGAATCTGCTCGGTACGATCGCGCTGCTCGATATGGCGGTATCGACCGGTGTGCGTCGCATAGTCTTCTGTTCATCGGGGGGCACGGTCTATGGCCACGCCCTGCGGGCGCCCATCGACGAGGACCACCCGACCAATCCGATCACGGCCTATGGCATCTCGAAACTGGCTATCGAGAAATACCTGCGACTTTACAGTACGCAACACGGGATCGCGACCGTCTCCCTGCGGATCGCAAACCCATACGGCCCGTTCCAGAACATCGCCAAGGCCCAAGGCGCGGTGACGACCTTCTGCAATAACGCCCTGAATGACCGAATGATCGACATCTGGGGTGACGGCTCCGTCGAGCGCGACTTCGTCCATGTACGCGATGTCGCCGCCGCGCTCCTGCGTGCCGGGCAAAGCGGTGCCAGCGGGACGGAAATCAATATCGGCTCCGGGCAGGGCACCAGCCTCAACCACCTGGTCAGCGAAATCGCCAGAACGCTGGGGCGCCCCGTGCGCCATCGCTACCTGCAAGGGCGCAGCTTCGATGTGCCGCAGAACTTTCTCGACATCTCTCGCGCGCGCAGGGTGCTGGGATGGGCACCCTCGATCCCGTTGTCCACCGGGCTTCGGGATCTGGTGTCGTTCATGCGATCGGCGGCGGACCCAATAGACAGTGACACCCCCGATGCCTGCTGAACCCGTGCAACGCAAAGAGCTGATCCTGCATGTCGGAATGGGAAAGACCGGAACCACCGCGCTGCAGGAGTTCTTCTGGGCCAATCGCGAGGCGCTCGCCAGGCACGGGGTTACCTATCCGCAGACCGGTGCCGTGGCGGGGGCGCATCATCTTGTTTCGCCTCATGTCCCGCCGTTCCTGTCACATGCCGGCTGGACTTTTCTGGCGCCGCAGGATTGGGTCGAGCAGGTAAGTCAGGCGCCGACCCCCCGGATCCTGATGTCCTCGGAACTGATTTCCTGGGGCACGCCGGAGAAGCTACGCGCATTCTGCGCTGCACTGCGTCCGCATTTCGATCTCAGGGTCTGCATCTATCTGCGCCGGCAGGACAATATCATCATGGCCGGCTACAATCAGCAGATAAAGGCCGGCACACAGCTGCGCAGCCTCGACACCGTGCTGGAGCGGCAGATCGACCGGTTCGATTATCTGGCGAAGATCTGGCCTTGGGAAGACGCGCTCGGCGCGGACCGCCTGGTCGTGCGCCCTTATGAACGTGCGCAGTTCAAGGACGGCGACTTGCTGCGGGATTTCCTTCACAACGTCCTCGGCATCGAGTCGATGAATGGTTTCACGGTGCCGCAAGGCGCCAACGCCAACCCGCGCTTCAACAACGCGGCGCTGGAGTACAAGCGGCTGATCAACAACGTATTGCCCGAACCGGAGCAATCGGGGCATTTCAACGACGCGCTGGCCGATTACTGCGCGCGCACGGATGACAGCACCGCATTGATATTCCACGAACAAGCCACGCTGACGCATGCGCGGCGCGCACATGTCCTGAGGGTTTTTGCGGCGTCGAACGCCTATATCGCGCGCAAGTTCCTGGGGCGAGCGGATGGCAGGCTGTTCACCGAAACGCTGCCCCCGCAACGCGGCGACCCGGTCGATACCGTGCCGGATTCCGCACTGGGCCAGATTTCGGCCCATCTGGAGAATACCGACCCGGCGGCATCGCGGTGGCTGCGCAGCGCGGCGCAACAGCACCTCGAGGCACCCGAGGCGCGCATTCGAGAGGCCGCGCAGCGGCTGCTCGAATCCTTTGGCGAGAATTGCGCCGCCCCCCCTTCACAACGCCGACGCGGCAGGTTGATCGTGCATTTCGGGCTCCACGGCACCGAAGCGGGCGCCATTCAGAACACGCTGGCGCGCAACCCGCAGGCGCTTTGCGGGTACAGATATGTCGGATTCGACAGGGTGAACGGAAGCTGGGCGATGAACGCGATCTTCCTCGGGCACGCATCGCACAACGCCACATCGGACACGTTTCGCGCAGCGCTGCGCAGCCTTGGCGATGCGACCGGGATCATATCGGCTGAAAGCGTAGGCACCTTTCCGGCGCATGCGCTCGACACCCTGATCGACACGGCAACTGATTGCGAGACCGATGTGGAGTTCGTCGGCTACATCCCGACGCCCGAATCCCAATGCGCCATCGGCTGGCTCCGGACACTCATGCATCGCCTGATCGCGCCCGAGGCGCTGCCGGCGTGTGCCGATGCCTCCCGCGGCGACGAACCGTATTACCGGATCGTCGACCGCCTGATCACGCGCGTGGGGGCGGCGCGGGTGCGCGCGTTCCGGCTGGGCCCACACGACACGCAGCCCGCCGAGGTGGCGCGGCATTTCCTGCGTGAGATCGGGGTCAGCCCGGACCAGGTCAAGCTGCATGAGGGGTCCGAGATGTTGTCCGTCACGGCCGTGAGGGCGCTGCACGCCTATCGCACCCGGATTCGCCGCGCCGAGACCGAACCGCTGCCGGATCAACCGCTCGGCGCACTCCTGCATGCGCTGCGGATGATCGACGGCCCGCGCTTGCGCCTCGGCGGCGACCTCGTCGAACAGATCCGCCGGCGCCACAGTCCCTTCGAAGACTGGGCGGCGGCCCGGTTGTCGCCTCTGGTTCCGGACCCCGCCGAGCGGAATCGGGACGCGGCCGACGATGAAGCGGTCGGCTCGCTCGACAGCCTGATCCGCCTGACCTCGTCGGATCTGGAAAGGCTCGCGGCCTGGGGCGGTGTCGCCCCCCCTCGCGGCGTGGATGGCATGGCATTCGCCGCGCAGTTGCTCGAAGCGGTGCGCGCGCGCGGCGGGTACGTGGCGCAACCAGACACGGCACACAACGCCGAAGGGTCCCTCTCATGCTGACGGTCCATTTCGGGGTTCACAAGACGGGGTCATCCTCGATTCAGGAGACGCTTTTCGCCAATGCCGATGCGCTGGGAGCGGTGACCTATATTCACCCCGGAGTGCCGAACAGCTCGCAATTCGTCAGTCAGGCCTTCCTGCAGGGCGACAAGCTGGTGAATGCGGTTCAGCCCGATCATCGAGAGCCGGGTCGCCTGGCGGGGATGCAGACACGCGCGCGGGCACGCTTCGCGCAGCTGCTGCAGGCGCATCCGCCGGATGCGCAGCTGCTGCTGTCGGCTGAAGCGATCACGCAGTTCAATGAAGCGGAATGCCGCGACTTCATCGAAGCAGTCCGCGAGCATCACGGAACATCGCGCTTCAGGTGCTATGTGCGTGATCCCGTCTCCTATTGGCGTGCCGCCTTCCAGGAAACGCTGAAGGTTCGGTTTCGGCCTTTCGGAACGGACTCTGCCCAGGACGCAGCACAGCAGTTCACGTGCCACCATAACATGATCGTCGAGCGACTCGACGCGCTGGTCGGCGCCGAGAATGTGACCGTCAGCGCCTTCGATCGCGATCGTTTTCCGCAAGGCGATGTTGTCCGCCATTTTCTGCAGGAGTTGGGCATCGACACCGGGTCCATCACCATTCATCATGTGAACGAAGGCCTGCCCCGTCTGGCCGTGAAGGCGCTCTACTGTTACCGCAGATACATGCAGCCTGACGATCACAGGCTCGGGCATCCGGCATCGCGCGAGGCCTTCATACGCAACCTCGCACAGCTGGGCGGTCCCCCATTGCAGCTCCATCCCGACGTCGCGGATCAGATCACGCGCGTTAACAGCAGTTTCCTGAGCTGGTGCGAACGACGGGTGGACGGACAGCTTGAAAGCGCGCGAAGCTGTGAGACGGAAGGTATTCGTTCCGTCGAGGACCTGACGCATTTCACCGACGAGGAATGTGCGCGCCTCGTCGACCACATCCGGCGCAACGATCTGGCCGAACTGCCAAGAACCGTTACCCCCGAATGGGTCGCGGCGCATGTGCATGGCCTGCGACTTCGCTGCATGGAACGCGCCCGCGGAGAGGCGCAGCGCGGGCGGCTTGTGAACGAGCGTGACAGGCTCGCGCGCCGTATCACCGAACTCGAACATGCGCTGGAACGGCGGCGCGAGCAGTTCGCGGCCGAACGCAAGCAGCGCGCCGCCGCGCATGCCCAGCGGATCAGGACCCTGCGCGGCCAGATCGCGCAACTGCGCGACAGCCAGACACGGATGCAGGATGTGATCGCCCAGCGCTCCGCCACCTACGAAAAGGCGATCGCCGACTGGCGGGCCAGCACCGACGCGCTGCGGGAACGACACCAACGCGCGCAGAAGGCGTTCGCCGAGCGGTCCGAAAAGGAAGGTGCGGCGCGGGCGGATCTGCGCACGAGGTTGCACGAGACCGAAGCCGAACGTGCACGGCTCACGGCCGAACTGACCCGCCTGCGCAAGGAAAACCGTCAGGCACTGGCCGAGATGGAGGCTCGCCAGAAGATCGTCGAGAACGATCTGAACGAGGCTATCCGGCAGCTCGAAGCCTTGCTGGCGTCCCGGTCATGGCGCCTGACGGCACCGCTGCGCGCTTCGGTCCGACTGGCGCGGGCGATTGGCGACCGGTTTCCCTTTCGCCGCGGAAGCTGACGCGCGGCACGCCCGCGGCCACAAAGGGCAGCCCCCGAGTGCCGGCTCACGGACACGTCGGCGGGCGCGGCTGCAGGCGCGCGATGAGCTGAGCATGCAGCCCGGGCGGTGCCGCGATCAGGCCACGGCTCATCGGCCGGGCAACGTTGAAGGTCAGTGCGCGGCCGCAACGGTCGCTGACGCGGGCGCCCGCCTCGCTGGCGATCAGGCTGGCCGCGGCGGTGTCCCAATGCCAGGTGTCGCGCAACGTCAGCGCGGCGTCGAACTTCCCTTCGGCCACAAGGCACAGCCGCCATGCCAGCGAAGGGCGAAAATGCGGCACCACGGGCGGGACGCCGCCGGGCCAGAGCCCGGTCGCGAGCTGCGCGCGCCCGGTCAGTACACGCGCCCCGCCCAGCCGGTCGGTCGCAGGCACGCGCAGCGGCTGCGCATTCAACCACGCGCCGGCGCCGCGCCGTGCGCTGTAGGTCAGCCCCAGCATCGGCAGATGCACCACCCCGGCAATGACGGCGCCGTCGCGCGCGATCGCGAGAGCATGCGCAAAGCTCTTCTGCCCGGCGAGGAAGGCACGGGTGCCGTCGATCGGGTCCACGATGAACACATCGCGCACCCCGAGCCGCGCCGGGTCGTCCGGCGTTTCCTCGGACAGCCAGCCGAAACCGGGGCGCGCGCGCAACAGGCCGGCGCGCAGCGCGCGGTCGATCTCGATATCGGCGACCGAGACCGGGCCCTGCCCTTCCGTCTTGTCCCATTGTGCGGGCTCGCGCCCGAAATGCTCTGCCGCGATGCGTCCGGCATCCTGCGCCGCCGCGATCAGCAGGGCGAGATCGTCACTCTCCGGCAATCGTCAGCCCCTCGACCAGCAGGCTGGGCACCATGTGGCTGCGATACGGGCGTGCGTCATTGGCGGGTACGAGGCTGCGCAGCATGTCGCGCAGATTGCCCGCGATGGTGCATTCGTTCACCGGAAAGGCGATTTCACCCTTCTCGACCCAGAAGCCCGACGCCCCGCGCGAATAATCCCCCGTCGTCGGGTTGATCGACGCGCCCATCATCGCCGTGACCAGAAGCCCGTCGCCCATCTGCCGCAACAGCGCCGCCTGATCCGCCGCACCCTGCGTCAGCGTGACGTTGGTCACCGACGGCGCGGGGGGCGCGCCCGGAGACCGGCTGGCGTTGCCGGTGCTGCTCAGCCCCAGTTTGCGCGCTGTCCCCAGATCGAGGACCCAGCCTTCGAGCCGCCCCGCGGCGACAAGATCGCGGCGCCGGGTCGCCAGCCCCTCGGCGTCGAACAGGCGCGACGCGCCGATACGGGGGCGATGCGGTTCCTCGGTCAGGGTCAGATCGGCGGGCAGGATCTGCGTGCCCAGCGCATCGCGCAGCCAGCTTGCGCCGCGCGCGATGGCTGTGCCGTTGATCGCCGCCAGCAGATGCCCGATCAGCGAGGCGGCCACGCGCTCGTCATAGACCACCGGATAGGCCCCGGTGCGCGGCCGACGCGCCCCGGCGCGCGCGACGGCGCGTTCGGCCGCGATGCGCCCGATCTCGGCCGGGTCCGGCAGGTCGGACTGAAAGCACCGGGATTCGCCGTAACCGTCGCGCTCCATCGCGGTGCCTTCGCCGGTGATCGCCACGCAGGACGTCATGCGCGAACTGCGCGCATAGCCGCCCGAAAACCCGTTCGTCGCGGCCAGATGCAACTGCTGACGCCCGTATCCGGCCGACGATGCCTGCACCTGCGCGACCCCCGGAACAGCGAGGGCCGCGGCCTCGGCCGCGCGGGCATCCGCTTCCAGCGCTGCGGCGGCCGGCTCGGCTGCGGGATCATCGAGTTGGAGCACCGTCGCATCGCGATGCTGCGCCAGCTCGGCGGCATCGGCCAGCCCGATATTCGGGTCCTCGGGCGCCTCGCGTGCCATGGCGACGGCGCGCTCGGCCATCTCCCGAAGGGTCTGTTCGCGCAGATCCGAAGCCGAAACGCAGGCCTGGCGCCGGCCCAGCAGGACGCGCAGACCGATATCCACCCCCTCCGAGCGTTCCGCCTGCTCCAGCGCGCCAGCCCTGACATCCACCGACAGCGACGTGCCCGCCACGGCGATGGCATCCGCGTCCTCGGCGCCGGCAGCACGGGCGGCAGACAGTAGCTGTTGCGTCACGGCGTTCAGATCATGCGTCATTCGCGTCACCCCGATTGTGTCCCCGTGCAGTTAGACGGCCGGACCCTGCGGTTCAAGCGCATCGCCCCCGCCACACCCCGCATCAATGCAAAGGGCCGGGTGCACTCGGCACCCGGCCCTGTCCATCTGCGTTTGTCCCCGGCGCCGGGCGCCGGGTCGCAACACCTCACTGGATGCGCTGACCGTTGGCCAGGACTGCGCCGTCCTCGCGCACCTCGAGCGTCGAGGTCAGCGTGTCTTCCTCATCGCCGGGACGCGCGAACATCGACATCATCATCATCGCGCCCATCGCGTCCTCCTG
>CAZMBT010000047.1:0-11488 GCA_964564395.1 uncultured Alkalilacustris sp. | reverse complement strand
CCAGCGCCAGCGCCAGCGTCACCGCCCCGCGCAGCCCGCCCCACAGGATCGCCAGCCGGTAGGGCGGCTCGACGCGCGGGGAAACCCGCAGCCATGTCAGCGCCGGCATCAGCCCCCACAGGATCAAGGCGCGCGCCGCCAGCGCCGCCACCGCCACCGTCGCCACAAGCCACAGATCGGTCCATTGCGCTTCACCCAGAAGCCGCGGGATCAGCAATGCGGCAAGGATGAAGATCAGCGATCCCGCCCAGTGCGCCAGCAGATCCCAGACCTCACGCAGATAGCCCCAAGTGGCCGGCGACAGCCGCCCCGGCCCCATCAGGTTGAGCGTCATCCCCGCCGCGACGACCGCGATCACGCCGGAGGCGCCCAGGACCTGCTCGGCCCCGATATAGGCCAGATACGGCAGCGCCACGCTGAGCGAGACCTGCGCCAGCGGATGGTTGCGCAGCCCGCTCATCAGTGACAGCACGATCCGCGCGAGCAGCCAGCCCATGGCCGCCCCGCCGACGATCAGCACCGGCGTCTGCCCCAGCGCCCCGCGCAGCGTCGGGTCCGGCACACCCATCTGCACGAAGGTCAGGAACACGCCGAACAGCGCAATGGCCACCGCGTCATTGAGCAGGCTCTCGCCCTCGACGATCCGCGTCAGGCGCCGCGGCACCGAGATGTTGCGAAAGATGCTGACCACCGCCGACGGGTCCGTTGTGGACACGATCGCCCCGATCAGCATGCAGGCGGCCAGCGACAGCGTGGTCACCGTCGCCAGCGCATAGCCGACCGCCAGCGTGGCCACCAGCACCGCGACCACCGCCAGCACCAGAATCGGCACCCAGTCATCGGCCATGCGGCGCAGGTTCAGGCTCAGCGCGACCTGAAAAAGCAGCGTCGGAAGAAAGACATAGAGGAAGACATTGGCGCGTATAGGCAGCTCCAGGATCGCGCGCGCGGCCGGATTGAGCGCGTCCGTCACATCGGTGGCGAGAAAATACGACGCCGCAAGGCCGATCAGGATGCCGACGAGCGCCAGGATCACGGTAAACGGCAGCCGCAGCCACGCGGCGAGCGGCTGGCTGAGCGCAATGATCACGAAAAGCGTCGCCGCGACGGCGACAAGGGCGACGACATCCATGGCCTGACCTTAGCGACGCGCTGCGACGCCGCAAAGTGCATCCTGCGGGACATGCGCGATTTTCTGTTCCCTCGTGGCGGTTGTCGCGGGTGCGCCCCTTGTCCGGATCGCCGGCACGGGCTAGCACTTCATGGGGTTGTCGCAGGTGAGGCTGATGAAGATCGCGTCATTCAACATCAACGGGGTGAAGGCGCGGCTGCCGGCGCTGTGCGACTGGCTCGATTCGGCGCAACCCGACATCGCGCTGCTGCAGGAGATCAAGAGCGTGGACGACGCCTTCCCCCGCGAGCCGTTTGAGGAGCGCGGCTACCGGATCGCGGTGCATGGTCAGAAGGGCTTCAACGGCGTCGCCATCCTGTCGAAGCTGCCGATGGAAGATGTGGTCTGCGGGCTGCCGGGCGATGCGCAGGACACACAGGCGCGCTGGATCGAGGCGACGGTCTTCGGTGCGACCGCAGTGCGGGTCTGCGGGCTGTACCTGCCCAACGGCAATCCCGCGCCGGGCCCCAAATACGACTACAAGCTGGCCTGGATGGAACGGCTGCGCCGACATGCAGCGACGCTGCTCGCGACCGAAGAGCCGGTGGTCATGGCCGGCGACTACAATGTGATCCCGCAGGACGAGGACGCCGCCAACCCGCAGAAATGGCACGAGGATGCGCTGGCGCTGCCCGAAAGCCGCGCGGCGTTTCGCCGGGTGCTGCATATGGGCTTTACCGATGCGTTGCGGGTGCGCCATGCCGGGCCCGGCTTTTACACCTACTGGGATTATCAGCGCGGGGCGTTTGAACGGGGCGACGGTATTCGCATCGATCACATGCTCCTCAGCCCGCAGGCGGCGGATCTGCTGTCGGACTGCCGGATCGACACCGAAGCCCGTGCCGGCGAGAAACCGTCCGACCATACGCCGATCTGGATCGAGCTCGACGCCTGAGCGATGTCGGCAGGTTCACCGGCGCGCCGGCCCGGCCGTGCCGGTCGCCGTTACGTCATGCCGGTAGATCCAGTCAAAGCGGCGCAGCGGCGCCTGCGGCGCGATCCGCCCGCCAAGACGCATCGCGGCATGCGCCAGTGGCCTCAGCGGCGCGCGCAGGTGATAGATGCGCGCGTTGCGCTCGGCGGTCGCCACCACCCGCTCAACGCGCGGCCGGCGCAGCGCCTGGAATTCGGCCAGCGCGACCGCCGGGTCGGCATGCGTGTCGAGCGCCTGCGCCAGAACCCAGGCATCCTCCAGCGCCATGTTCGCACCCTGCGCCATGAAAGGCAGCGTGGGATGCGCCGCATCGCCCAGAATCGCCAGCCTGCCGCCATCATGCCACGCATGCGCCACCGGGTGCCGGAACAGGCCCCACAGATTCACGCGCTCCACCCGCGCCAGCCAACCCTGCACGCGCGGCGCGAAGCCCGCGAAGGCGGCGCGCAGATTGGCGGGGTCGTCGCGGTGATGCCAGCCTTCCTCGGCCCAGCTGCGGCGCGCCTGCACCGCCACTATGTTGCGCCAGCGCCCGCCGCGGAGCGGATAGCTGACCAGATGACATCCCGGCCCCATATGGAGCTCGGCCACCGGGCCGGGGACACCGGCTGCGCCGGCGGCAGCGGTTTCGGGCGCCTCATGTGCGATCACCGCGCGCCAGGCGACCTGCCCGGTGAAACGCGCGGGCGGCACCGTTCCCAGCGCATGGCGCGCCACCGAATGCAGCCCGTCCGCCCCGACCAGCAGCCCGGTGCGCCGCTGCGCGCCCTGTGCGGTATCGATGCACATGCCGGTAGCCCCGCGCTCATCCGCGGCCGCAACCCGCGTGACGCGCTGCATGAGCTGCACCCGCACCCCCGCATCGCGCGCGGCAGCCTCCAGCAGCGCGATCAGATCCGCGCGGTGCACGAACCAGTAGCCCGGCCCCGCACCGCCGCCGGACATGTCGAGCGCGGTCACCGCGCGGTCATCGGCCCCGTTGCGCAGCACGATCCCCCCGGCGCGCAGACCCGCCCGCTCGAGCGCCGCGCCCAGCCCCAGCGCGCGTAGCACCGCGGCGCCGTTGGGGCTGATCTGAATGCCGGCGCCGACCTCGGTGATGGCGTCCGCCTGTTCCAGCACCGTCACGCGCGCGCCGCGTCGTCCCAGCGCCACCGCCGCTGCCAGCCCGGCGACACCGCCCCCCAGTACCGTGATCGCCTGCCCGTCGAGCATTCCCGGTATCCCCGTTGAAAAAGGCACCGAAGCCGCCGCTTCGGTGCCGATCCCGCATATGCTGCGCCGCTTGTGTTCCGGTGGCCCGCAGCCGGTCCGTTCAATCGTCGCGATGCACCTTCTCGCGGCGTTCGTGGCGCTCCTGCGCCTCCAACGTCATGGTCGCGATGGGCCGCGCGTCAAGCCGCTTAAGGCTTATCGGCTCGCCGGTAACCTCGCAATAGCCGTATTCCCCGGTTTCGATCCGGCGCAGCGCCGCCTCGATCTTTCCGACGAGCTTGCGCTGCCGATCGCGGGTGCGCAGCTCGACCGCGCGATCGCTTTCTTCGGAGGCGCGGTCGGCGATATCGGGAATGTTGCGCGCGCCGCCTTGCAGCCCCTCCAGTGTCTCTTTCGAGTCGGAGAGCAACTCCTGCTTCCATGAAAGGAGCTTGCGCCGGAAGTATTCGAGCTGTCGCTCGTTCATGAAAGGTTCGTTCTCCGCCGGACGGTAGTCATCCGGGAGAAATACCTCTTGCTTCATTTCGGGGTCTCCCTGCTCTTCGGAGCGATCCCCCGCCGGGGCGGGGCTGAAATCTTTGGGGGAATTCAAGTCTGCGCGCATTCGATACCTCTTCGCGGCTTCGTCTAACCCAAGCTCCCGGCCTTGTCACTAGGCATCTGGCCGCGGGGCGACGCCTTGCGGGCCCGCCGCCGCCGCGCTATCAAGCCCCGGACCTCAACATGAAAGCCTCGCAACAACATGAAGTTTTCCGGAACCGACTCCTATGTCGCCACCGAGGATCTCGAAGTCGCCGTGAATGCCGCAGTGACGCTGGAGCGTCCGTTGCTGGTCAAGGGGGAACCCGGCACCGGCAAGACCGAGCTGGCACGCCAGGTGGCGCAATCGCTCGACATGCCGATCATCGAATGGCACATCAAGTCCACCACCCGCGCCGCGCAGGGGCTTTATGAATACGATGCCGTCAGCCGCCTGCGCGACAGCCAGCTTGGTGATCCGCGCGTGGAGGATGTCGCCAACTACATCCGCAAGGGCAAGCTGTGGCAGGCCTTCGAAAGCGACGCGCGCGTCGTGCTGCTGATCGACGAGATCGACAAGGCGGATATCGAGTTCCCGAACGATCTGCTGCAGGAACTCGACCGAATGGAGTTCTTCGTCTACGAGACGGGCGAGACGGTGCGCGCGCGCCATCGCCCCGTCGTCATCATCACCTCCAACAATGAAAAGGAGCTGCCAGACGCGTTCTTGCGGCGCTGCTTCTTTCATTACATCCGCTTCCCCGATGCGGACACGATGAAACGCATCGTGCAGGTGCATTTTCCGGGCATCCGGGAGTCGCTGCTGACCACTGCGCTCACGCAGTTCTACGAGCTGCGCGAGGTGCCGGGGCTCAAGAAGCGGCCCTCCACCTCCGAGGTGCTCGACTGGCTCAAGCTGCTTCTGGCCGAGGATCTCGCCCCGGAGGATCTGCGCGGCGACGGCACGAGCGCCCTGCCCCGCCTGCACGGCGCGCTGCTCAAGAACGAGCAGGACGTTCACCTGTTCGAGCGTCTCGCCTTCATGGCGCGGCGCGGCGCGCGCTGAGCGCCATGGCACGCGCCGATGTCATCATCCGCCCCCTGGATCGCGCCGATGAACCGGTCTGGCGCGCGCTCTGGACCGGGTATCTCGACTTCTATGAAACCACCGTCCCCGAGAAGGTTTACGCGACGACCTTCGCGCGACTGCTAGGCGCGGCGCCGGGCGATCCCGACGGGCTGGTGGCCGAGATCGACGGCGCCGTGGTCGGGCTCGTGCATTTTCTGATGCACCGGCATTGCTGGAAGATCGAGGATGTGTGTTACCTGCAGGATCTCTATACCGCGCCGGAGGCGCGCGGGCGCGGAGTCGGCCGCGCGCTCATCGAGGCGGTCTATGCCGCAGCGGACGCGGCCGGCACCCCCTCGGTCTACTGGACCACGCAGGAGTTCAACTATGCCGGGCGGATGCTCTATGACCGCGTCGGCGTGAAGACCCCTTTCATCAAGTATGCCCGCCCCTGAGCATGGGCGTGCCATCCGAAAGCCCGGCCGGCGCAGGCGGGGCGCGCATTGCGAAGGAGCGCAGGCCATGATCGTCATAATCGGATTGATCGGCGGCGCCGCGCTTGGCTGGTGGCAGGCCGGCCGGCGCGGCGGCAACCGCCTGGACCGGGCTCAGTATGCCGGCGTCTTCGCCATCATCGGCGGCTTGCTCGGCCTGGGTGTGACCATCGGTGTCGAACGGATTCTCTAGCGCCATGTTCCTGCCCTTCTTCGAACAGCTGCGCCGACATGTCGTGCCGGTGAGCCTGCGCGAATACCTGTCCTTCCTCGAAGGGATGCAGGCCGGGCTGGTCACCTATGACGTCGAGGGGTTCTATTACCTCGCCCGCGCGGCCATGGTGAAGGACGAACGTCATATCGACCGCTTCGATCAGGCCTTCGCGGCCAGTTTCCGGGGGCTGGAACAGATCGGCGCGCAGGATGTGCTGGACGCCGTGGACCTGCCGCGCGACTGGCTGGAAAAGATGGCCGAGAAGCATCTGAACGCCGAGGAGAAGGCCGAGATCGAGGCGCTGGGCGGCTTCGACAAGCTGATGGAGACCCTGCGCGAGCGGCTGCGCGAGCAGCAGGGCCGGCATCAGGGCGGCAACAAGTGGATCGGGACCGCCGGCACCTCGCCCTTCGGCGCCTACGGATACAACCCCGAGGGCGTGCGCATCGGACAGGACGAGTCGCGCCATCAGCGCGCCGTGAAGGTGTGGGACAAGCGCGAGTTCCGCAATCTCGACGACAGCGTCGAGCTGGGCACCCGCAACATCAAGGTCGCCCTCAAGCGACTGCGCAGATGGGCCCGCGACGGGGCCGAGCAAGAGCTCGACCTCGACGGCACCATCCGCTCCACCGCCGAGCAGGGCTATCTCGACGTCAAGACCCGGCCCGAGCGGCGCAACGCCGTCAAGATCCTGCTCCTGCTGGATGTGGGCGGGTCCATGGACCCCTATGTACGTGTGGTCGAGGAGCTGTTCAGCGCGGCACGGGCCGAGTTCAAGCATCTCGAACATTACTATTTCCACAACTGCCTCTACGAGGCCGTGTGGCGCGACAACCGCCGCCGCCGCGACGCGGTCACCCCGACATGGGATGTGATCAACACCTACGGGTCCGACTGGAAATGCATCTTCGTCGGGGATGCGACCATGTCGCCCTATGAGGTGGCCTATCCGGGCGGGGCCAACGAGCACTGGAACGAGGAGGCCGGGCAGGTCTGGCTGCAACGCGCGCGCGCGCAATGGCCCGACCATGTCTGGATCAACCCGACGCCTGCACGTTTCTGGGACCACTCGCATTCCCTGCGGATGATCCGCGAGATCTTCGAGGAGCGGATGTATCCCATGACGCTCGACGGTATCTCCGCGGCGGTGCGCGCGCTGGGGCGTTGAAGCCCGGCCGCCGGGCGTCGGATTTTTTCTTTGCGCATGCCGAAAAAATATGCGCCCGGCCTATGGTAACCTGCACGCACCCCCCCCACATGAGCGGTGGCACTCATTCCAACACGGGATGTCGGCCTCCAACTCGAAGGGTAACCGAATGGCAAAAGAAAGTGGGCGCTCGATCGGCGCCAGAATCAACGAATTCCAACCCACCAAGGCGATGCTGGTCTGGGCACTGATCGCGGGCGGCGCGATCACGGTGGCCGCCGGTTTCTCGGTCGGCGGCTGGGTCACCCAGTCCACGGCCGAGCAGATGCGCGATGATGCGCGTGTCGAACTCGCCAGCGCGGTCTGCGTGGACAATTTCCTGAGCACGCAGGATGCGCGCGCGCAGCTCGAGCAGTTGCAGACGATCCGCAGCGCCCTGCAGCGGCGCCAGTTCGTGGAGGCCGGCGGCTGGGCCACGATGCCCGGCGAGCAAGCCGCCGCCCGGCGCACCGCCGATATCTGCGCGCGCGCGCTCGTCGATGTCCAGATCGACACGCTGGTCGATCAGGCGCAGGCCGAGGACGCCACCGGACAGGTGGAGGCGATCGCACAGATCGAAGAGGACGCCGCGACCGCAGGGACCGAGCGCAACTGACCGCCGCGCCGCCGGCCCGCGCCGGCGGCCACCATCGCCACGGGTCCGGCTGCGGATGTGTGAGAATCCGCCCGGCCGATTGCGGGCCGGCCGTCGCCGGCGGATAGGACGGGCGCCGGGCGCGGCCGTTCCTCGGACATGCCCGCCGCGTCACCGCCGCCCCTGCCTTGGCGCGGGCCCTGACATGACGACGGATCGCGTGCAAGACGCACCGGCCCCCCGTCGGGGCCTTGACCGGATGCAGCAATTGTCCAAGGTTGACGGAGACTTCAATCGCGGCGGGGGTGCGCGACCATGATCGAATCCTATACCACAGTTGCGGCGGTCTACTCGGACAGTATCGAAAGCGCGCAATACGCGGACGTTCTGGAAAAGAAGGTCAACGAACTCATCGGCCAGGGCTGGCAGCCCTTCGGCGCCCTGACCGCCGCAACCCGCGACGGCGCGACGATCTTCGTGCAGCCGATGGTGCGCTACCGCGACGACCCGGCCCGCCCCGCTCCATGAGTCTGCCGCGGCCATGAGCCTGTCGCTCTGAATTGGATTCAGGATCGCCCGCCCGCCCCAAAGGCGGGCGCAGGGCCGCTCGTCCACCGAGACCAGTTCCGATCAAACGCGACGCGCGCGTGACGCCGACGACGCCGTACCCGGGTACAGCCACCAAGGAATTGACGCGACGCATCGGCGCAATTGACAACTCACATCCTCGGAATTGACATGAATCAACGAACCTCACACCCTCATGAGGCTAGATGCAAATGGATTCGAGCGGGATGCAGGCTGCATGCCGGCGCCCGAAAACACTAAGGAGAGGACCCAGATGGCACTCTTTCGGGGGACGATATTCGTGGCGCCACTCGCCGGCGCGCTGATTTTCGCGGGCGCGGCTGCGGCGCAGGACATGGACATGTACAAGGACATGTTCGAGCCGCTGCCGGCCCTGCCGCCGATCCCGGCTGACAATTCGATGACGCCCGAGAAGATCGAGCTGGGCAAGATGCTGTTCTTTGAGCCGCGGATCTCGTCGAGCGGCACGATCAGCTGCGCGACCTGCCACAACCCGGCGCTGGGCTGGGCCGACCGGATCCCGCGCGCGGTGGGCCATCAGGGCCAGATCGGCGATCGCAACACCCCGACGGTGCTCAATTCGGGGTTTCTGGAGGCGCAGTTCTGGGACGGCCGCGAGCCCGACCTTGAGGGTCAGGCGCTCGGGCCGATCGAGGCCGACGTGGAAATGGCGATGGATCTCGACGAGGCGATCGCGCGCCTGCAGGAGTTCGAGATCTACCGCGAGCATTTCACCGCCGCCTTCCCCGGTGACGACGACCCGATCAACCCCGACAATGTTGCGCAGGCGATCGCCACCTTCGAGCGCACGCTCAACACCCCGAATTCGCCTTTCGACCGGTATCTGCGCGGCGACGAGCAGGCCATGACCGACCAGCAGGTGCGCGGCATGATGGCGTTTGTCGACAATGGCTGCGTGGCCTGCCACAACGGCCCGGCGCTGACGGATTCCAGCTTTCACCGATTCGAGCTTGAAGGGCCGACGGATGCGGGCCGCTTCAGCGTCACCGGCGAGGAGCGCGACCGCAATGCCTTCCGCACTCCGACGCTGCGCAATGTTGCGGTAACCTACCCCTATTTCCACAATGGCAGCGTGGACGATCTGCGCGACGCCATCAACCTGATGGGCGAGCAGATGCTGGGGCAGGAATTCGACGACGACACGCTCGACGATCTCGAGGCGTTCATGCATGCGCTGACCGGCGAGATGCCGAATGTGACCATCCCGGCCCTGCCGTAAGGCACTGACGGGAAGGCAGGTCGGGCGGCCCGCATGCGGGCCGCCCGCGGCGTTGCGGGAGGCACCGGCTTTCGCCGGTGCGCAGCCGCGCCGCCCGAACCCTGACCCGAACCCTGAAAGGAGGGGGCATGCCCGTTTATCGCTATCCCCGGCCCGCCGCCGGCGAAATCACCCCGCGCGCCGTATATCTGAACCGGCGCCGGCTGATGGCGGGGATGGGCGCCGGGCTTCTGGGCGCGGCATTGCCCGCCCCCTGGGCGGCCGCACCGGCGCAGGCCGGCACAAGGTTGCAGGCCCGGCCCTGGCCCGAGTCCACCGATGAGCCGCTGACAAGTTTCGAGGTTGCCAAGGGGTACTGCAACTTCTTCGAATTCGGCACCGGCAAGCAGGACCCGGCCGAGAATGCCCACACGCTGCGCACGGATCCGTGGACGTTGCGGGTGGACGGGCTGGTCGACGCGCCGGGCGACATCGGCATCGAGGACATCCTTTCGGATTTCACGCTGGAGGAGCGCATCTACCGGCTGCGCTGTGTCGAGGCGTGGTCGATGGTGATACCCTGGATCGGCTTTCCGCTCTCGGCGCTGCTGGAACGGTTCGCGCCGCAGTCCTCGGCGCGTTTTGTCGAGTTCGAGACCCTTTACGACCCCGAGCAGATGCCCAACCAGACCAGCGACATCCTCGACTGGCCCTATCGCGAGGGGCTGCGCCTCGACGAGGCGATGCATCCGCTGACTCTGCTCGCCGTGGGAATGTATGGCGAGGTGATGCCGAACCAGAACGGCGCGCCGATCCGGCTGGTGGTGCCGTGGAAATACGGCTTCAAGTCGATCAAGTCGATCGTGCGCATCCGGCTGCGCGGCGATCGCCCGGTCAGCAGCTGGGAGGCGCGCGCGCCGCGCGAATACGGGTTCTACGCCAATGTGAATCCCGAGGTGCGGCATCCGCGCTGGCATCAGGCGACGGAGCGGCGGCTCGATGATGGCGGGCGGATCCGCACCGAGAAGTTCAACGGCTACGGCGAGCAGGTGGCGCATCTGTATGACGGCATGGACCTGACCGAGCATTACTGATGTCCGTCGCGCCGCTGATCCGATGGGGCGCCGCCGTCGCCGGGGCCGTGCCGGGGCTCTGGCTCTTGTGGCAATGGCACATCGGGGCGCTGGGCGTGATTCCGGACACCGCCTTGCTGCATTGGAGCGGGCGCTTCGCGCTGTTGCTGCTCATGGGCACGCTGGGCATCGGGTTTGCGCATTTCGTGACCGGATGGGGGGTGCTGTTCGCGGCGCGGCGCCCGCTGGGGGTGTGGACCTTCACTTATGCGCTGGCGCATGCGGTGGTGTGGGCGGTCTATGATCAGGCGGCAGTGCCGGCCTTCATGATCGAGGAGGCCGCGCGAATGGCGCATGTGCAGCTGGGCATCGGGGCGCTGCTGCTGATGACGCCGCTGGCGCTGACGTCGGTGGATGCCGCGCAGCACGCGATGACATTGCCGCGCTGGCGCTTGCTGCATCTGCTGGTCTGGCCCGCCGCGGCGCTGGCGGTGGCGCATGCCTGGGTGGTGTCGCGTTTCGACAGCCTGCTGGTGCAGGGGCTGGCCGCGGCGCTGGCGCTTCTGGCGGTGGCGCGGCTTGTCGCGCTGTGGCGCGCACGCTGAGCCGTGATGCGATCCGTCCTTGCACAGGCCGCCTCGGGCGGGCATGTGCACTGGCATGAGCCGCATCACCCATCTTGGCCCCGACCCGACCCGGCCGAACGCGCCGGCGGTGCTCTGGCTGGTCGGGATCACCTGCCTGCCCGAGATCGTGCTGACCCTGATCGGGGGCGGGCCGTTCGGGTTGGGCGATCTGCGCAACCAGGCACTTCTGCACGGGGCGTTCTGGAACGGAATCCTGTGGGGCTGGCAGCCGGTCTATCCCGGGCAGGGGACGCTGATGTTCGTCACCTATGCCTTTTTGCATGGGGGGCTGATGCATCTGGTCGCCAACATGGTGGTGGTGCTGGCGCTGGGCGGCATCGTCGTGGCACGGTTGGGGCAGTGGGGATTCCTGCTGCTTTACGGTTTCAGCATCGTCGGCGGCGCGGCGGGGTTCGCCCTGATCTCGGCGAGCGAGTCGCCCATGGTCGGGGCCTCGGGCGCGGTGTTCGGGCTGCTGGGCGCCTGGAAATACTGGGACTGGCAGACGCGCCGCGCGGCGGGCGCGCCGCTGGGGCCGCTCTGGCGGCAGCTGGTCGGGCTGGTGCTGCTCAACGTGCTGCTCTA
>CAZMBT010000046.1:9159-11493 GCA_964564395.1 uncultured Alkalilacustris sp. | reverse complement strand
CGATCGCGCTATCACAACCTCCCGAAAACCGGTCCTTGAGGATGGCGATCCTTGCGGTTGCGGGCCGTGCTCCGGAGCCTCAGACGCAACATAGCGCCAAGCGCGCGGGGAAGCTTTGGTGGTGGTTTGCGGAACAGGATCGCGCGTGCCGCGTTATTGGGAAGACCGCCGCGCGCTGCGCGGCAATGCCGCACACGGAAAGGATGCAAGATGACTCTCTTTCGTTTTCTGCCGGTCCTCGGGCTGATGGGGCTCGCCGCCTGTGGTGACACAATCGGCGAACGCGCCGTGTTCGGTGGCGTTGCCGGCGGTGCCGGAACCGCGGTGGCCGGCGGTGATCCGCTTGCCGGCGCGGCCGTCGGCGCAGCCGGTAACATCGCCTTCTGTGAACTCTATCCCCACCGGTGCTGAGCCGCCCCTGACCAGGACCGTCCGGCCTGCAGCGTGTTGCTGCGGGCCGGGTCGCACTCACGGTGCAATCCGCCATGTCGCAACGTGATGTCGAGGCGCCGGCGCAGCGCTGGCGCACGGCCGATGCGATCCTGCTCGCGGGCGGAAATGTAATTGCGAAATGGGTGCTCAGCGACGTGCTGCCCGTCGTGGCCTTCGCGGTGAGCCTTGCGGTGGGGCTCGACGCGCTGGCCTCCGCGCTCACGCTCCCGCTGGCAGAACGACCAGTGATGCAATAACGTTCTGAATGGGCCACCCGGTGGGGGGCGGTCAATGCGGCGCAGGCGGCCATCCTCGACAAGGGTTTCACCGGGTCCTCGATCGATGGACGATATGCCCAATGGGCACGCAAGCTGCATCGTGGCCATCTCCTGCTACGACGAGCGGATGTTCGACGCGGAGCTCGAACGGATCAATTCAGAGGCCCCCATGCCGTGGCGCAGCGGGTTTCGCAGGATGCTCGACGAGATCGGAACGCGGTATCATCCCTGCGAGCCGGTCGATCCGGATGAGCTTGCCGACATGGTCTCGACCGTGCTCAAAGGCGGCATCGTCATGTCGAAGGCGCTGGAAGATCCCCGGGCACTGAAGCGTCAGATCCTGACCGTCCGCCTGTTGGTGCAAGCGCTTTTCGTCTGAAAGCCGCATCGCAGAGCGCCGCGGCGCCTGCTCGCGCCACCTCCGGAACCCGTGATCGCCGGCGGGGTGTCAGCTGGCGTAGTCGGCGCCTTCGTCGTCGAGGATGGCCATGAGTTCGGCCAGATGCCGATCCCCCTGGCCCGGATAGTCATCCAGCTCCCGCGCCGTCTTCTCGGCGACCTCATGGCTGAGAACGCGCAGGGGCTGCCCGGTTTGCAGGGCGCGGATGTAGGTCTCGGCGGCGCGCTCGAAATAATACATCCGGTTGAAGCAATCCGCCACGCTGTCGCCCAGGACCAGTATCCCGTGATTGCCCATGATCATGACCTTCCTGTCCGGGTCCTGAAGCTGCGCGGCGCAGCGCTCGCCCTCGTCCTCCATCGCCAGCCCGCCATACTGATCGTCGATGACATAGCGGTTGTAGAACGTCGCGCAGTTCTGGTCGATCGGCGGCAGGGTGCTGTCGGCCAGGCTGGCCAGAACGGTCGCATGCATGGAGTGGACATGCATCACGCAGCGATGATGTGGGCAACGCCGGTGCACGGATCCGTGCAGGCCCCATGCCGTGACATCGGGCGCGTCGGGGCGGTTCAGGGTCTCGGGATCATTGGCGTCGAGCAACAGCAGGTCGCTGGCCTTCACCCGGCTGAAATGCACCTGGTTGGGGTTCATCAGGAACCGGCTGCCGTCCTCGTTCACGGCGAGGCTGAAATGATTGGCCACGGCTTCGTGCATGTTCAGCCGTGCGGTCCAGCGGAATGCGGCGGCCAGCTGCACCCGCTCGTGCCAGTGATCCATGTTGGGCTGCAATCTGGTGACGGACATGGCGACCACTCCCGCTTGGTTTCATCCGGCCGGGCCGGCGCGGAATGTGCCGCCCCGGATTCTGCCCGGCTTCTCGCACAGCACCGCGCCGTGGTCGAGTCGCAAGCCGGATGCGTGACGGGGCCTTGCGGGAAACTGGCTCGGCGCTTGAACGAGGGCGCATCGACGGCTATTAGCTTGGTGTTCAATCCGATTTTTGTGAGAGTATGGCCAACACAACCCTGACCATCGGTCCTCGGGACGCGCCGTGACAGGGTGGGCCGGTGCGGTGCTGACCAGGGTGCGCGGGTCGTCGCGGCGCCTGTTGAATGGTGCTGCCATCGTGCTGGGCAGCCTTTTCCTGCTTCTGGTTGCGCTGGCCGCCAGCGCGTTTCTCAGTTTTGCCGCGCTGGAGCGCGCGCAGATGGAGCTGTTGTCAGA
>CAZMBT010000046.1:6226-9059 GCA_964564395.1 uncultured Alkalilacustris sp. | reverse complement strand
GCGCGTTTCTCAGTTTTGCCGCGCTGGAGCGCGCGCAGATGGAGCTGTTGTCAGACGAATACAATCTGGCTGGACGCGAGGCCGCGGCACAGATCGAGGAGGGCCTGCGGTTCGGGCGCCCCCTCGCGCAGTTTCTAGGGCTGGAGGATATCCTCGACGACCTGCGCGCCGTGCCGGGGGTGGCCGCCGTCGGAGTAACCGATGCGGATGGCGTGCCGTTGGGAGAGTGGGCGCCGGATCCGGCTGCGGAGCAGAACGCGGCCTTGCGGGCGGCGATACGCGAGCTTCGGGCCGCCAGCGCAGGGACGACGGAACGCGCGCGCTCCGCCGACCCGGTCGTTGCAGGCGCGCGCCGCTACTTTCTGACACCCCTGCATGGCCGGGACGATGCGCTGACGGGTGTCCTGGTCGTCGCCGTGCCGATGGCAGAGCTTTCCGCGGCGCGGGATCGGGCCGTGACCGATGCGGTGGCGGCGATGCTCGTCATCAGCGGTGTCGCGGCCGGTCTGCTGGCGATCGCGGCGGGACGTTTGCGCGGCGCCATGCTCCGGCGCAGTTCGGGCAAGGCGGTGGCGCGGTGGCGCTGGATGCTGGTGCCTCTTGTCGTCCTGCTGTCGGCGCAGGCTGCTTATGCCGCCTTCGTGCTGCAGATCATGCGTGCGGATCTGGCGGCGGCCGCCGAGACGGGCGCGGCGCGAATTGTCCAGCGCGGCGGTGACGATCTGGATCAGTTGCTGTCATTGGGTCTGACATTCGACCGGATGCCGGGGCTGGAGGCCCGGATGTCCGGGGTGCTGGCGCTCAACAGCGCGGTCGAAAGCCTCGTGCTTGAGGATGTATCGGGGGCCGTCCGGATGCAGGTGGAGCGCGTGCCCGATGACGGGGCGGGCTGGCTGGCCGCAAGGATGCCGGTGCCGCAGACCGGTGTTGTCACCCGCGAACTGACAGGCCCTGACGGCAACCCGGCGGGCCGTCTGCGCGCGCGGATCGACAGCGGGTCGATCGCCGCGGGGCTGGCCGAACAGGTGATAAGGATGCTGACGGTGGCGGCGACCTCCGCCTTCGTGATGATCGAGCTGTTCATCCTGCTGCAGATCGTGTTGCGCCGGGCGGTTGCGTCCCCCGGCGGCGCGCCCGCGATATCCTGGGCCGTCGCGCGCGCTACGCATGAACATGCGCCCCACGCCCCCGAGGCGCGCGACGCGGTCGATACGGAACCGCTGCATCTGATCGCGCGGCCGGTGATGTTTGCCTTCGTGCTGTCCTGGGCGCTGCCATTGTCCTTTCTGCCGCTCAAGATGCGCAGCCTCGGGGGACAGCTTTGGGGCCTGCCGGAGGACCTGGTGCTGGCATTGCCGATATCGGCCGAGATGGGCGCGGCCCTGGCAATGGCGATCCTGGCCGGTCGGCTGGCCGACCGTGTCGGCTGGTCGTGGCCTTTTCTGGCCGGTCTCGCCCTGTCGGCCCTGGGTGGTGTGGGGGCGGCGCTGGCGCCTGACAGTGCCAGCTTCGTCCTTGCGCGCGCGGTGACGGGGCTGGGATACGGGCTGGCCTGGATGGGGCTGCAGGCCTTCGTCGTGCAAAGTTGCGGCGCGCAGCGGCGCGGTCAGGCGCTGGCCAACCTGATGGCGGGGATCCTCGCGGGATTCATCGCCGGCACGGCTATGGGGGGCATCCTGGCGGAACAGTTCGGCCGTGATCCCGTGCTGCTGGCAACCGGGGTGGCGGTTCTGGCCCCGCTGGCCATTGCGCTGGTGACGCTGCGACCGTTTCTGCGTGTGCGTGCGCCCCGGGAAGCCGTGGCACCGGCCGCTGCGGATGATCCGGGACGCGCGCACGCGCCCGGTGGCTGGGCGCCGCTTCTGCGCAGCCCGGAATACATGGGTGTGCTGATGCTGTCGGTCGTTCCGTTCTCGATCGCGCAGGTCGGGCTCTTGTATTTCGCGGTCCCCTTGCATCTGGACCGTATCGGGGCTGAAGCGGCTGATGCGGGGCGCATTCTGATGGTTTACGGCGTTGTCGTGATCCTGTTCGGCCCGATTCTGAGCCGGGTGATCGATCAAAGCCGGCCGAAGGCGCCCATCGTCGTCGCGGGCGGTCTGGTGGGCGGTCTGGGCCTGACCCTGCTGCTGGTCGATATCGGATTGGCCGGGATATTTCTGGCCGCCGCGCTGCTGAGCCTGTCCAGCACCCTGATCGAACCCGCGCGCGCCGCCCTCGTTCTGCGGCTGCCGGCGGTGCAGGCGGCCGGTCCGGCCTCGGCTTTGGGGCTGCAGCGCGCGGCGGACAAGCTGGGCCAGATGGTGGGGCCTGTGGCGATCGCGGTGATGCTGCCCGCTGCCGACATGATGAACCGCGTGGCGGCGCTGGGGCTCGGCTTCGCCGCCGCCAGCCTGCTGCTGGCGGCGCTGGTCATGGTGCGCCATCCCAAGCGCGCGGCACAGACACATGACTGACCCCAAGGCGCGCCCCTTGCCCTCGCTCGGTGTCGAGATCGAGATGCCCGTGATCGACGACAGCGGTGCCACAGGCATGGTGGATGAACGGTACTTTACCGCCCTGCAAGCCCGGCGCGGCGCCGACGCGAGAGCGGAAATCCTGGGTGCGCGCACCGTTGCGATCACCTCTCCGCTGGCGGTGAGCGGCATCGACAATGGTTGGAACCTTCTGGAGACCGCGCATGCGCCGGTGCCGGCAGGGCAGGGTGGGTTGACTCTGCTGGCGCGGCGCATGCGCGATGACATGGCCGATGTCGGCGCCGCGCTGGCCGCGCAGGGCTTGCGGCTGACCTCGCTGGCACAGCACCCCACCGCAGGCTGCGGGGCGGGGCTGT
>CAZMBT010000046.1:0-6126 GCA_964564395.1 uncultured Alkalilacustris sp. | reverse complement strand
TTGCGGCTGACCTCGCTGGCACAGCACCCCACCGCAGGCTGCGGGGCGGGGCTGTATCGCAGGGCGGTGGCGCCCAAACCGGTTTACGACTATCTCACCGCGCGGCGCGGCTGGACCCATGCCGCCGGGATCGACGCCAAGGCCCAGAACGGCCCCACCACCGGCGCGCATCCGGATGGCGCGGTGACGGCGCTGAATCTGATGCTGGCTGCGGCGCCCGCATTCATCGCACTGTTCGCCAACAGCCCGTTCGAGAACGGCCGGCGCAGCGGGCTGATGGAGACGCGCATGACGCTGTGGCCCCGCATGGTGGCCAGCAGCCGCTTTCCCGCCGATGGCGCGCGGGTCGGGCTTCCCCCGCGCTGGTTCACGTCGCTGGGGGACTACTTCGCGTGGACCTTTGCGCCGGGCACCGTGATGCAGGCGGTTCCGGCCGGAAGCGGCAGCTACAAGGGCAGCACCGCGCTGTTCGAACCCGGCGACGGGCGGATGAATGCGATGTGCTTTCTTGCCGGCGGACCCGTCGCGGGCAGGGCGGTGCAGGCCGGCACACGGACCCTGGTCACGCCGGGCGCGGCGCATTTCGAGTTTCTGCAATGGTCGAACTTTCTGGATTTCCGGCTTCGTTTTGCCTTTGCCCCGCCCGGACCCGGCGCAGAGGAGGTGAGCGCGGCCCTTGCCGACCCTGTCCGCTTCCTGCCGCTGTTTCGTGACCATGCCAACAATCTGTACATCGAGAACCGATGCGCCGGTGCCACCTTTGCCGACGCCGATCTGGCCGCCCGGGCGCCACCGGCTGCGCAGGCCAGCTGCATGATCGCGCCTCTGGCCCTGCAGGCCGGGCTGATGGCCGCAGCACCCCTTGAGGGCGCCGCGTTCTGCGCCCGCTGGCCGGTGGCGCGGGTGGCGCGGCTGCGTACGCAGGCGATCCGCGCGGGCCTGACGCCGGATCCATCAGGAGATACGTCGGGGCTGGCGGGCACGCTGCACGCCTTCTGCCGGGAGGTTCTGGAGCTGGCCCGCGCAAATCTGTCCGCCGCCGACCGGGGGCATCTGGCTTATGCCGACTGGGTGCTGGGCACGGGTCTGACCGGCGCGCAGCGGGCGATCGATCATCGCGCGAGGCTGGGCCGGGCCGGCGAAGGGGCGGCGGGGCTTCAGCGGCTGGCCCGCGCCCGCGAGGCGGTGCCGCCGCCACCCCCGGATCACGGATGAACCGGCGGTCCTGGTAGCGCCGACCGGGCGCGCGCGAAAAGATCGCTTGCCACGGGCCCGTTGTGGGCGGAAAAACGGGGGTAAGAAAGAGGGGCACGAAGAGCAGCATGGCGGCAGGTTCCACGGAGTCGGCGTTGCAGACGGCAGATCTGCGTGGCACGGACCGCCCGCAGGGGCCGGGGCCGTTCACCATCCTTGCCGCGTTGTGGCGCGTCCTGCGCCCGGAGTTGCGTGTCCACAGGAACGAGGTGCTGCAGGATCTCGGGCTGGCCCTCGCCGCCGGCGTCTCGGGGCTGGCCGGCCCCTATCTGCTGTATCTGTTGCTGCGGGCGGCGCTGCGCGACGATGCGGTGGCGCCGGTGCCGCTGCTCGCGCTTGGTGCGGTGGTGTCCTATGCGATTTATGCCGTGCTGCGATGCGCCCACAACAACCACGCGCTGGAGACCGCCGAGGCGATGATCCTGACGCTGAAGCTGCGGCTGGTGCATGCGGTGATGCGCAAGCCGCTGGCCTTTCTGGATGCGGCGCGGCAGGCGCAGCTGACGGCGATGCTGGCCACCGATCTCGACAAGCTGGCCACGAAGCTGCGCCAGAATGCGGGGCCGATGCTGGCCGCCGCGCTTCTGGGGGTCGGCGTGCTGCTGGCGCTGGTTGCGCTGGATTGGCGGCTGGGTCTGCTGGTCGCGGGGTTGTCCCTTATCTATCTGGTCGGTGTGCTGTCGATCCATCGCGCGACGGCCCGCGCTGACTGGGTGGACTCCGAGGCCGACACCCGGCAGCAGCATATCCTGCGCGACATGCTGGACGGCGCGCGCGATATCCGGCTCTATCAGATCCAGCATCTGCACGAGGCGCGTTTTGCCGACGCCGCCGAAACCGTGCGCCAGCGCGATGTGCGCTTGCACGAAACGCCCGTCTGGGGCTGGAATCCGCTGGTGGATTTCATCGCCGCGATGATCCTGCTGGGTCCGGTGCTGATGGGCGTCTGGCTGCATACCCGCCCGGATGACACGGTGCCGCTGGAACTGGTGCCGGCGGTACTGACCTATGCCGCGCTGATGGCGTCGAACCTGCGCAGCTTCAATCGCGGGCTGCAGGCGATGGCCTTTCTGGGACACGCGCTGGACCGGCTGGAAACCGTGATCACCTATCCCGAGGAGCCGCCGCAACCGCCCCCGGCGCTTGACAAGATGCCCGACGATCAGACGCTGCGGCTTGTCGGGGTGGGCCGGCGATACGGCAGCCGGAGGATCCTTGATCGTTTCGATCTGGATGTGGCGCCGGGCGAACGGATCGCCCTGACCGGGCCCAGCGGGACGGGAAAGACCACGCTGGCCAATCTGATCCTGCGGCTGGAAGAGCCGGATACCGGATGCGTGATGCTGGGCGGGCAGCCCGCGCAACGCTTTCCTCTGCCGCTGTATCTGAGCTATTTCGCCCATGTCGGGCACCACACCCATCTTTTCCATGCCAGCCTGCACGACAATATCGCGATGGGCTGGCGGCATGTCCCCTTCGCCGATATCGAGCGCGCGGCCCGGCTGGTGCGGCTGCATGATACGATCTGCCGGCTGCCGCAGGGCTATGACACCGTGATCGGCACGGGCGATCTGCATCTGTCGCAAGGACAGCGGCAACGGCTGGCGCTGGCCCGCGCACTGATCCGCGAACCCGCGGTGCTGGTGCTTGACGAATTCACCTCGGCGCTCGATGCCGAGACCAAGGCGGGCCTGCTGGATGATCTGTTCGCCGCCTTTTCCGGCACCACGATGATCTGCCTGACCCACGATGCGCAGGTCATGGCGCGGATGGACCGGGTCGTGACGCTGGACTCCGGGGGGGCGTTGCAGCCGGACGAGGCACCGGCGGAGACGCCCTTCGACAGCGACGAACCGCCGCTGGTCACGCAGAACGTCGACGACATCGCTGCATCGCTGCGCCTGCCCGCCGATGCCGCCGCGCTGGAACCGCTGGCGCAGTGGGTGGAGGCCTGTGCGGAGCACGGGCTGATTCCGGCCGAGATGGTGTTTCAGGTCAATCTGGTGCTGGATGAGCTGGTCAGCAACACCATCACCCACGGCCATTGGGAAGGGGCGGGCGCAACAACCATCGAGATCGATCTGGAACGCGCTGACGGGGCCGTGACCCTGACGGTTCAGGATGACGGCGCGCCCTTCGACCCGACCCGGGCGGACCCTGTCGATACCGACGCCCCGCTGGAGCAACGCGCGGTCGGTGGGCTCGGGCTGCATTTCGTGCGCAGTTTCATGAATGATGTCGTCTATCACCGCGGCGACGGGCGCAACCGGCTGACCCTGACCCGGCGTCTGGATTGATCCGCGCCGATGGCTGCACCGAAAGACGGGCCACACGAGGTCAGGTTACGGGTTGAATGCATCGTCTTGCGGTGTACCCTCGCCGCCGCGACCATGGGCATGGAGACGGGATGTGCAGGTCGTCGTGGCGGGCAACGCGACTGGGACGACCGATGACGCAGGCATGCGAGCTGGTCTTGCGAAACAGGCTGGAGGAGATCCCGCGCATCGCCGAGACGGTGGAGCGGTTCTGCCAGATGCACGGGCTGGCGCCGCGCATCGCGATGCAGCTGACCCTGGCGCTTGATGAGCTGGCGACCAATGCCATCAGCCACGGCTTCGCGCCCGATGTCGCATACGCGGATGCGATCCGCCTGCGGCTGACGCTGGATGGCCACGCCGTGCAGGCCGTGATCGAGGATCGTGGCCGTCCCTTCGACCCACTTTCGGTGCCGCCCGCTGATACCGCGCTGGGACTGGAAGCGCGCGCGGTCGGCGGGCTGGGTGTGCATCTTGTCCGCGCGGTCATGGACGATGTGCGGTATGAACGCAGGGATGGCAAGAACCGCGTGCATCTGCGCAAACGGTACGACAACGAGGCATGAAACTGACCGGCCCAAGGACCGGTCGCAGGTTGGAAAGGCGATACTCTTGGTGGAAAATCTCAGCGTCACACAGGAACGCGATGGCGCTCTGGCGGTGGTCTGCGTGCGCGGGCGCATCGACAGCGCAACCTCTGCCCAGTTCGAGGCGCAGCTCGATACCGTATTCGCCGACCCGCCCGATGCCCTGATCATCGACCTGACGGATCTGGACTACATGAGCAGCGCGGGATTGCGCGTGCTCCTCGTGGTTGCCAAGCGCGCGCGGGCCGAGGAGCGGCCGCTGATCCTGTGCAGCCTGGCACCGGGCATCCGCGAGGTCTTTGATATCAGCGGTTTCTCCACGATCTTCGAGATCGCCGCCACCCGCGCCGAGGCCGAGGCGCGGGTGCGCGGCTGACGCGCGCCGCCGTCAGGGAGACAGGGATGTTCCGCTCGCTCCGATTCCAGCTGTTCGCCGGCCTCGTGGTCATATTGCTGGGCGCAGGGCTGACGATCACGATCTCGACGCGTGAGCAGATGCGCGAAGCGCTGATCGGTGCCGAAACCCGCGCCGCGCGCAACGTGCTGGGCCAGATCGAGCTGCAGGTCTCCAACCGCTACCGGGAATTGCTGGCCGAGAAGCTGCGCATCGTGAATGAGCGGCGCGACGCGCTGGAACATATGGGCGCCGTCACGGTGGCCGCCGCCGAGGCGCATGACCGGCTGAGCGATCGCGGTCAGGCCAGCCGGGCCGAAGCCCGTGCGCTGACGCTGGACTTCGTCAATGCCGTCAGCCCCGGCGGGTCGGTACAGGCCCTTGCGATGACACGTGAGGGGCGGGTGCTGGCGCATTCCGACGCCAGTCAGCAGGGCCGTGACCTGAGCGCGCAGCCCGACATCAAGGGGCGCCCCCTGCCCGCCGCGGTGCAGGAGGATATCGCCATCCATGGCCACGCCTACATCCTGTTCGATGACAGCGCGGTCGATACCGGCGAGGATGGTGCGGATGACGGTGCCCGCGACGGCCGCCGCTTCGCCCATTTCCGCGAAGTGCCGGCGCTCGATCTCTATATCGGCGTGTCCGACCGCATCGGCGACGTCGAACGCTATGTCGAGACGGGCGTGGCCGCCACCATCGAGGTGCTGGCCGAGACCCTGGCCCAGGTGCGGGTCGTCGATACGGGTTTCGTCTTCATCCTGGACGATGCGCTGGACGTCGTCACCCCGCCTGCCGACTGGGCGGCGCCCCTGATGCGCCGGCGCGATCCGGCCAGTGGCACCCCCATACCCGAACTTCTGGCCGCCGCCGCGCGCGACGACGACCCTGCGGCGATCCGCTACGCCCTGCCCGGCGCGCAGGCGCCGATCGAGATGCAGGCCTATGTCAGCTATTTCCGGCCGCTGGGCTGGTATGTTGTCAGTACCGTTCCCACCGCCGAGGTCAACCGCCCCGCCAATGCGCTGATCCGCCAGCAGGGCGTGATCTTCGCCATGGTGCTGGGCGTGGCGTTGATGCTGGCCTGGCTGTTCGCGCTCAAGCTGACGGGGCCGTTGCAGCGTCTGACGCGCTATGCGCGGCAGCTGCCCGGGCAGGATTTCACCCGTGCGGATGGCGCGCATGGCGCGCTGGACCGGCTGGCGGACACCCGTTCCGAGGTTGGCGGGCTGGCGCGGGCCTTTCGCTTCATGGAGGGCGAGCTGCGCGAAAAGATCCGCGTTCTGATCGACACGACGCGCGACAAGGAGCGGATCGAGAGCGAGCTGAACATCGCCCGCGACATCCAGCGGGGCCTGCTGCCGAAGATCTTTCCGCCCTTCCCCGACAATCCGCAGATCGATCTGCACGCTTCGCTGACACCGGCGCGTCATGTCGGCGGCGATCTGTTCGATTTCTATTTTCTGGACGATCATCGTCTGCTGTTCGCTGTGGGCGACGTGGCCGACAAGGGCGTGCCGTCGGCGCTGTTCATGGCGATCACCAAGACCCTGGTGAAGTCGGCAAGCGGGCAGGA
>CAZMBT010000045.1:0-11606 GCA_964564395.1 uncultured Alkalilacustris sp. | reverse complement strand
TCTTCAAGACCATCGAGGGCCAGACCCCGAACCAGGAATGGGAAAACCGGCTGGAAGGCATGTCCGACAAGTTCCGTCAGCTCAAGGAGAAGGCGATCGGCAGCGGCGCGCCCGCGGATGTGGATGTGGAAGCGCCGCGCAACCCGTCCCCTGCCAACTGACCCTGCCAACTGACGCGGGATCTTGCACATACCGGCTTCGCCCGGATGCGTGGGCGCCCGAAGGCCACCCGCCCGCGCCCCGACGATCCGGGGCGCCGCACGAAACGACAGGCCGGCGAGCAGGGGCGCTTCGGCGCCCCTCA
Organism: uncultured Alkalilacustris sp.; assembly: GCA_964564395.1. Taxonomy (GTDB): domain Bacteria; phylum Pseudomonadota; class Alphaproteobacteria; order Rhodobacterales; family Rhodobacteraceae; genus Alkalilacustris. The sequence goes on along the minus strand of CAZMBT010000045.1, from coordinate 11,302 downwards.
CACCAGGCGGATCACGTCGCGGTCGATCGCCAGCATGTAACCCTGCCGGGCGATCGTGCGCACCAGCAATTCGCTGACAAGCTGATTGCCGAGCGTGTCACGCAACCGCTTGATCCGGGTCGCGCCGGCGGCCTCGTCACATTCCGACACGTCGCGCCCTGAAATCATCGCCTCCAGCCGCGCGCCGCTCAGGATGTCGTCATCCATGCGCGCCTCGGCCAGCACGGCCAGCGTTTCCGCCGCCGCCTCGGTCAGGCGGAACTCCATGTTGTTGATGTAGACCACCCGCTCGGCCCGGCTGACGATTAGGGAGGACACCTGAATCCCCGCGCGCTCGATCTCCGAGATGCGCCGGTTGAGCGTCACCAGCATGACCAGAAACACCAGCGCCGCCACCAGGATCGCGGTCGCAAAGACCAGCAGCACGAAGATCACGACCCGGTAGGAGGCCAGCGTGTCCGAAAAGGCCGTGCCCGACAGCGCCAGGATCTCGAGCAGCTTGATCTCGGCCTGCGCGGTGAGGTCGTCATGCTCGACGAAGATACGTTCGACCCGCGCGTTGAAGGCGTTGGCGTCGGGCAGGTTCAGCAACAGCAGCGTGCCCGCGCCCAGCAGGATCGCGATGATCACCGCAATCCCGAAGATGACCACGCGATTGCCGGCGCGGGCCGCGTCAGTAGCGGAGGAAGTAGCGCCCGGCACTCTCTCTCCTTTCGGCCAATCCGTCTTCGCCGAAGATGTCCAGAACATTCAGCAGCGTCCAGTCATCGACGGCGATCCTTGTGGCAATCAGGTCTTGCGCCGCACCGGTGCTTGCGCAGGCCTGCTGCGGCAGTTCGATGACGCCGTAATGCAGCTGCAGCGGGTTGTCGCGCTTGGCCTTGTAATCGGCATAGCAGTCGGCGACTGCGGCGCCAGCCACCCACAGCGCGGCACAGGTGACGGCGGTGATACGGATCAGCTTTTTCATTCCCGGACTGTGCCGCCATCGGCGATGTCATTCAATAACGCAGCGGTGCGCGCCGCCGGTTATCGGATAACCGCGCGCCGATATTGCCTGTCACGCGCCGTGGCCCCGAAGCTGTCCGAAGCGGCCGCACCCGTCGGCCGCATCACACAGCCTTCGAAGGAGATCCCGATGACCCGTCTTTCCCGCCTCATGCGCGGCGCCACTGCCACCGCCGCCGCTGCCGCCATCGCCGCGACGGCCGTGACTGCATCGGCAGCCCCCGCCCGCGCCTCCAGCAGCAGCGACCTGCTCAAGCTTCTGGCCGGCGCCGCGGCTGTCGGCCTGATCGTCAGGGAGCTGGATCGCGGCGCCCGCGCCAAGCCGCGCGATCACGGACGGATCGACCCGGCACCGAAAAAGCGCGGCAAGGGACATGGCGCCGGGGGTCGCCACAGATCCACGACGGCGATCCCGCAGCATTGCCAACTGCGAACCCGCGGGAATCACCGCGGCGACAGCTATTACTCGGCGCGCTGCCTGCGCGGGGCCGGGCTTTCGCCGCGCCAGCTTCCGAACCGATGCGAAACGCGCCTGCGCACCCGCAATGGCCATGTCCAGGCCTATAGTGGCCGCTGCCTGCGCGACGCCGGGTTCCGCGTAGCCCGCCGCTGAGCGATACCCGCCTGACGGGTTGCATTCCGCATCCGGGACGGGCTTTGTCCCGTCATGACACGGACAGATCCGGATTTCAGCCTTGAGAATGCGGCCGCCGCGCGCGGGGCGCGGCGGGTCGTGGGGGTGGACGAGGTGGGGCGCGGGCCATTGGCCGGTCCGGTGATCGCCGCGGCTGTCTGGCTGGACCCGGCGCTTTGCCCTGACGGCCTGCGCGATTCCAAGGCGCTGTCTTCGGCGCGGCGCGGCGCGCTGGTTCCCGGCATCCGTTCCGGTGGGGACGTTGCCCTCGGCGCCGCCAGCGTGGCCGAGATCGACGCCCTCAACATCCTGCAGGCCAGCCACCTGGCGATGCGCCGCGCACTCGCCCGGCTCAGGGTGAGCCCCGATCATGTGCTGGTGGACGGGAACCGTCTGCCGGCGGAGTTGGGGTTCAGCGCCGAAGCCGTGATCAAGGGGGATGCGCGCAGCCTGTCCATCGCTGCGGCATCGATCGCGGCGAAGGTCGCGCGCGATGCCTTGATGGCCGACCTCGCACGCCGCCATCCAGGCTATGGCTGGGCGCGCAATGCCGGATATCCGACGGCGGAACACCGACGCGCCCTGCAAGATCTCGGTGTCACCCCTCATCATAGGCGATCATTCCGTGCGGTGCGCAACATATTGTATCAAGAAGATTAAATAAGTCCCTGATTCAAAAACAAATTGACGGCGAATCGGCTTTGACTCATCCTAGCGCCAACCAAAAAGCGCAGCGGCGCACGACGAGAGGCAGTGATGAAAACCAAGACCAGAACCACCGCGGCCGAGTTGCCGCTCGACACGATCATCGGCGGCGACTGCATCCGGGTGATGAACCGGCTCCCGGCGCAGAGCGTGGATCTGGTCTTTGCCGACCCGCCCTACAACCTGCAGCTGCGCGGTGATCTGCACCGCCCCGACAACAGCCAGGTTGACGCCGTGGATGATGCCTGGGACCGCTTTGCCAGCTTCGACAGCTATGACGGCTTCACCCGCGCCTGGCTAAGGGCGGCAAGGCGCGTTCTCAAACCCGATGGTGCGATCTGGGTGATCGGCTCCTACCACAATATTTTCCGCGTCGGCGCCGCGTTGCAGGATGAAGGATACTGGATCCTCAATGATGTCGTTTGGCGCAAATCGAACCCGATGCCCAATTTCCGCGGCAAGCGCCTGACCAACGCGCATGAAACGCTGATCTGGGCATCGCGCGAGGAGGGCGCGAAATACACCTTCAACTACGAAGCACTGAAATCGCTCAATGAAGGGGTGCAGATGCGTTCGGACTGGGTGTTGCCGATCTGCACCGGGCATGAGCGGCTCAAGACCGCCGACGGCGAAAAGGCACATCCGACCCAGAAGCCCGAAGGGCTGTTGCACCGCGTCCTTCTGGCGACCAGCAATCCCGGCGATATCGTGCTCGACCCGTTCTTCGGGACCGGCACGACCGGCGCTGTCGCCAAGATGCTGGGGCGTCACTTCATCGGCATCGAGCGCGACGACGCTTACCGCGCGCTCGCGACCCGGCGCATCGAGAAGGCCCGCGCGGTGGAGGCCGGTGCGCTGGAGGTGACGGCATCGCGCCGCGCCGCGCCACGCGTGCCGTTCGGCCAGCTCGTGGAGCGCGGGTTGCTGCGCCCCGGCGAGGTGCTTGTGTCGCCGCGTGGTCAGGCCGCCAAGGTGCGTATCGACGGTTCCCTTGTCACCGCCGAGCATCGCGGGTCGATCCATCAGGTCGGCGCCGCGCTGGAGGGCGCGCCCAGCTGCAACGGCTGGACCTACTGGCAGTTCAAGCGCGACGGCAAGCTGATCCCGATCGATCTGCTGCGTCAGCAGCTGCGCAAGGAAATGGAAGGCTGACACCCGGCGGGGCGCCGGTCGGGCGGCCATGGCGACGGCTTCGGCGGCACTATTGTGATCCGTCGGCGCCCCCCTGCACCGCGCGTGTCTTGCCGCGCAGGAATGGGCTCAAGCGCTCCATTTCGGCATTCAGCGCCGCGCCGAGAAGAATGACGAAGGCGCTGATATAGAACCACATCAGAAGCGCGACCACCGCCCCGATGGAACCGTAGACCTCATTGTAGTTCCCGAAATTTCCCAGAAACCACGAGAACGATATCGACGTCGCTGCCCAGAGTATTACTGCCATCAGTAGTCCCGGCGAAAACCAGCGCGTGCGTGGTCCGTTGCGGTTCGGCCCATAGCGATAGAGCAACGCGATCCCGAAGACCGCGACGCAAACGGCCAGAACCCAGCGCAGGGATTCGAGGATCACCCCCGTCAGTGGCGTTTGCGGAACAAAGGCGAGAACCACCGGCAACACCACGACCAGCGCAAGCGCCACGATCGCCACGCCGATTAGGACCGCCGTCAATGCCAGCGCGGTAATGGTGTGCCACAATCCGCCGCGGGGCTCGCGCCCGTAGATCGCCGTCATTCCGCGAATGATCGCCGCCACGCCGAGGCGGGCCGTCCAGAACACGATCAGAACCGACACCAGCGATGTCCAGCCCAGCGCATAATCACGCGCCGCAATCAGTCGGTCCACCTGCGCCGAAAGAAGCTCGAACGCGTCCTCGGGCACGAACTCGCGCAGCAGCTCCATCTGCGCCTCGATCACCAACGGATCGGCAAAGAACCCGAACAGCGAAATGATCGCGGCAACAGCCGGGAAGATCGAAAGCAGCGCATAGAAGGCGACGCCGGCCGATATCAGGCCCAGATTTCGCGCGCCGATGATATGCCAGACACCGACCGTGACAGAAATCCAGAACATCAGGCGCGACCCCGTCGGCCCGCGCCAGCCGGTATCGGCGCCCGGCTCTTCGGAACTTCGCGGCACTTACTTGCGGGTGATCAGAAGGTCATTCAGCGTCTTGCCGGATTGCAGCGCCTCGTTCACCCAATTCGGCCGCCTGCCACGGCCCGACCAGGTAGCGGCAGGGTTCTCCGGGTGGGCGTATTTCGGCGGAGACGCTCGCTTCGCCTTGGCCTTGCGCGATTGCGTCAGCTCCGAAAGGGAAAACCCTTTCCGGCGTGCCAGCTCCTCGACTTCCGCTATGGCTTCAAGGCGCTGACGTTCCTTGTAGGTTTCAATTGCCTTGGTGACATCTTTCTGGAGCTTCTTGAGCTCGTCGAGGGTCATGGCATTCAGATCGATATTGGTCATCCGGCTTCCCGCCTATTTTGTCGGCTTCACGCACAGATAATTCGAAATCCGGATCCGAAACAAGAAGAAATGGAAAATCGGCGGCGGAATGGCCGGAAAATTGCCGAGATGCGCCAGCCCGAAGACAGTGTTCAGGACAACGGAACCACACAGTCGCAGATGCGCAGCCTGACCCGGCTGCCGACCTCAAGCTGTGCGCCGGGCCCGCTGATCACCAGCATGCAGCGGTCCCCCTCCTGAACCCAGTACAGCTGATCATGCCCGCGAAATTCGCGGCCCACGATCGCGGCGCCGGCGTCCGGGTCGGGTTCGAGCATGATCTGCTCGGGCCGGACGGCCAGCCGGACCTCGCCATTCGCCGCGCGTGACAGCGGGAGCCGTCCGAAGGGCGTGTCGGCATCCATGCCGTCGGCATTGCCGGTCAGAATGTTCGAGCGACCGAGGAAGCTCGCCACGAAGGCGCTGGCCGGGTTGCGATAGATCTCGTCGGGGGTGCCGATCTGCACGACGCGGCCGCCCTCCATCAGCGCGACACGGTCGGCCAGTGCCAGCGCCTCCTCCTGGTCATGGGTGACCAGTATCGCCGCCGAGCCAGCCTTCTTGAGCAGGCTGCGCACCTCCTGGCGGGTCTCGACACGCATCGCAGTGTCAAGATTCGAGAACGGCTCGTCCAGCAGCACGATCTGCGGGGCCGGCGCGAGGGTGCGCGCCAGTGCCACGCGCTGCTGCTGCCCGCCCGAGAGCTCATGCGGGCGACGGCGGGCCAGATTGTCGAGCCCGACCAGCTGCAGCATCTCATGCGCGCGTGCATCGGCCTCGGCGCGCGCGACGCGCTTGAGCCCGAACTTGACATTCTCCAGCACGTCGAGATGCGGGAACAAGGCGTAATCCTGAAACACGAACCCGATCCCGCGCGCCTCGGGTGGCAGATGGGTGATGTCGCGCCCACGCAACAGGATGCGACCGGCATCGGGCGCCTCGAACCCGCCGATCATGCGCAACGTGGTGGTCTTGCCGCAACCCGATGGACCCAGCAGCGCGATCAGCTCGCCCTCGCCGACGGTCAGCGAAACCCGCTCGACCGCAGCGGCGTCGTCTCGAACGAAGCGTTTGCGCAACCCCTCGATCTCCATCAACACCTTCGCCGGCTTCTGGCGAAAGCCGAGCGGCGACGCGTCGGCCGGCATCTTGAAGTCGAGGCTCGGCGGGCGCTGGTTCATCTCTATCCTCCGGCCTTGCGGTCATGGCGCAGGACGAACCCGACAAAGACCGCCGAAAAAACAATGATCGCGGCGGCATACGGCGCGGCCGCCACGAGCATGCCTTCAGATGTGCGCGAAAACATCGTGATTGCAAGAGGCCGAAAACCCGCCGGCGCCAGCAGGAAGGCGATGGGCAGTTCCTTCATGGCGATCACGAAGACCAGCACCATTCCCGCCACCAGCCCCGGACGAATCGTCGGCAGCGTTACCCTCGCAAAGGTCGCGAGCGGACCGTGACCGAGCGCACGCGCGCTTTCCTCCAGCGATGGGCGCGCCTGGTACAGCGCCGAACGTATCGGCCCCAGCGCCAGCGCAAGAAAGGCCAGCGCATACACCAGCACCAGCAGCAGATGGGTCTGATAAAGCCAGCGCGCCCCGTGCAGCGAAAAGAACACGAAAGCCAGCGCGAAGGCCAGCGCCGGCACGGCATAGCCGACAAAGGCCAGGCGGTTGACCAGAGTCGAAAGCGGCGACGGGTAGCGCACCGCCAGCACCGCCACCGGCAGCGCCATCCCCGCCGCGAGCACCGCCGACGGCGCCGCAACGGACAGCGACTGGCCGAAGCTCTGCACCAGATCCGGCAGCACGGGGGCGATAGGGCCCCTGGTCATCCAGAAGGTGAGCACCGCCACCGGCAACCCGACCGAGGCCGCGACAACGGCCCCCGCGAATCCCCAGCCCGCAACGCGCCCAAGCGGGCCGAGCGTCATCCGGCGCGGCCCCGCGCCGCTGCCGGAGCCGGTGCGGGCGTAACGGGCCCCTTCGCGCAACCGGCTTTCCCACCACACGACGCTCAGCGCGATCACGATCAGGATCAGCGCCAGCCACGCAGCGTACAGACGGTCGAACGCCGCCGTGTATTGCTGATAGATGACATATGAGAACGCCTCGAAGCGCATCAGCGCCACGGCGCCGAAATCCCCGATGACGTAAAGCCCGATCACCAGCCAGCCCGCCATCAGCGCCGGCATCAGATGGGGCAGCGTCACCCGCACGAAGACGTCGCGCGCCGTACAGCCCAGCGCGCGGGCGCTTTCCTCAAGGCTCTGGTCGAGACCGGCGAACGCAGCCCGCAGATTCAGATACAGATACGGAAAACAATACAGGCTCAACGCCAGCGTCGCCCCCCAGAGCCCCTCGGGCCGCGGCAGGGTCATCCCCAGCGTCTGGTTGAGAAACCCGTAATTGCCCGACAGCCCGATCAGCGCATAGGCCATCACATAGCCCGGCACCGCCAGCGGCAGCACCGCCAGCACGTTCAGCACGCGCCGCCCGGGCAGGTCGGTGCGGCTGACCAGCCACGCCAGAGGCAGCGCGAACAGCGTGCAAAGAACCAGCACCCCCAGCGTCAGCGCCCCGGTGTTGATCAACAGCTCGGCGGTACGCCAGCGCCACAGCAGGCGCAGCACGGTATCGAGATCGGCCTGGGCCGCGCGCAGTATCAGGTACCATATCGGCAGCAGCATCAGGCCCCCGACCGCAAGGCCGAGGACCGTGAAGATCAGGCGGGGCAGCGACATGCGCCGCCCCGCGATGGTCTGCGCCATACTCAAATGAGGCCAGCCTCCCGGATGAGGTCCAGAGTGCCCTCCATGTCGACGATCGCGTTCAGGTCGAAGTCCGGCGCGGCCTCCGACGCCTCGGAGAAACTCACGCCCATTCCGGACCGCGGCACGATACCGGAACCTGTGACCGGGAATTCATGGACGTTGCCGGTGAAGTACTGCTGCGCCGTTTCGCCCAGCAGGAAATCGACGAAGGCGACCGCTTCGTCCCGGTTTTGCGAGGTCTCGAGCACCCCGATACCCGCGGTCATCATCAGATTGCCGAGATCGCCATCCTCGAACAGCGCCTGCGCGACCGGGAAGTCGGGATCGTTGGCGAGGAAGCGGCCGAGGTAATAATTGTTGGTGAGCATGAAATCCGCTTCGCCGTCCGCGATGGCCTGATGCCCGGCGGTGTTGTTACGCACGATCACCGGATCGTTCGCGGCCAGCCCGCGCAGCCAGTCCAGCGCGGCGTCGTCGCCTTCGGCCTCGCGCAACGCCGTCACATGGGCGACGAAGGACCCGTTGGTCGGTGCCACGGCCAACCGGCCGCCGAAGCGCTCTTCGGTCAACTCGGCCATGGTGGCGGGCAGTTCCTGCTCATCGGCGCGGTCCGGCGAATAGATCATCAGCCGCGACCGGCCCGAGGTGCCGATCCACCGCCCGTCAGTGTCGCGGTAGATCCCCTGCACCCGGTCCAGCGTGGCCTCGGGCAGTGCGCCGAACATCGGCTTGATGGTCCCCAGCGCAGCGACATCCTGCGCCCAGAACAGATCGGCCGGGGAGCGGTCGCCCTCTTCCTGCAGCAGGATGGCAAGTTCGGCCGTGCCGCCATAGCGCACGTTCACCTCGATCCCGGATTCCTGGGCAAAGGTCTCGATGATCGGCGCGACGAGCGTCTCGCCGCGGCCGGAATAGAGCGTGATTTCCTGCGCGGTCAACGGCGTCGCCGCGAACAGGGCGACAGCGGCCACGGCACGGGCCGCCATGTTGCGTGAAATGGTCATTTCTTCCTCACTTGCGTTACCTGGATCAGGTTGGTTCAAGGCAGGAACAGGATCCCGGTATCGCAGATCTGCGCGTCCCTTCCACATGCGCGTGCATGCTCAATTCCCACAAGGATAGTCGGGTATTTTGTCCGACAAGAACAGTCAAGAAAAATTCCGCACCCAGACGATTCGCATGCCGAGCCGTCGTCGTCGTCATCGTGATGTCACCGGAGTCCCGCACAAAGTGCCGTGACCGTCACGGGCCGATATGGCGCCCGACCTCGGGCGCCGGTTGCCTTGCGAGGAACATCAGGCTAAGTCGTGTCGCGATTGGACTGCGGATCGTCGCTCATGCGCCCCTGTGGCGGCTGCGCCCCGCAATCGGTGGTTCCGCGATCCTGCGGCCCGCTGCTCGAAGACGGAAGAAATCCGTTGCCACTCGCCCGGGACCTGCCTCAAGGTGGGTGCCAGAAAAGCAATACTCAGGGAGAGAGCCCGATGAACGACGAACTTCGTTACCTTCTCAAGCGTGCCGCGCAGGGCAAGTACAGCCGCCGCGCCTTCATCGGAAAGGCCACCGCGCTGGGCGTGACCGGTGCCATGGCGAACACCATGCTTGCCTCCGCGGTGCGCGCCGAAGGCCCCAAGCGGGGCGGGCATCTGCGCCTCGGCATCCAGGGCGGCGAGAGCACCAACAGCCTCGACCCCGCGCTCGCGCTGAGCCAGGTGCCCTTCAACTACCTGCGTCAGTGCGGCGACACGCTGGTCAATATCGACCCGAATGGCGAGCTGGAAATGCGCCTTGCCGAAGAAGTCGCGCCCAGCAATGGCGGTGCGACCTGGAATTTCCGCATTCGCCGCGACGTCGAATTCCACAACGGCAAGACGCTGACGCCCGAGGATGTGATGCTCACGATGCAGCGCCACTCGGACGAGGATTCGCAGTCCGGTGCGCTGGGCATCATGCGCGGGATCGAATCGATGGAAGTCGATGGCGACATGTTCATCGTGCATCTCGACCGGCCCAACGCCGACCTGCCCTTCCTGATGTCGGATTACCACCTCGTGATCCAACCGGGCGGCGGCATCGACGACCCGGCCGCCGGCATCTTCACCGGCCCCTACCGGATGGTCGAGGACGAGCCCGGTTCGCGCCATCTGATGGAACGGTTCGAGAATCACTGGGACCCCGAGGTCGGGCATTTCGACTCCACAGAGATCCTGGTCATCAACGACGCCACGGCCCGCAACTCGGCGCTGCAATCGGGGCAGGTGCAGATGATCAACCGGGTGGAGCCGCGCACCGCCGACTTCGTGGCGCGCGCGCCCAACATCACCGTGCGCAGCGTCCCCGGGCGCGGGCATTACGTGTTCATCATGCATGTCAACACGCCGCCCTTCGACAACAACGACCTGCGCATGGCGCTCAAGCACGCCATCAACCGCGAGCAGATGGTGGAGTCGATCCTCTTCGGCTATGGCTCGAAGGGCAACGACATGCCGGTCAACGAGGCGTATCCGCTCTTTGACACGTCGATCCCGCAGCGCGAATTCGATCTGGACCTGGCGCGCGAGTACTATGAAAAGTCCGGCCATGACGGCTCGCCGATCGTTCTGCGCACCTCCGATGGCGCCTTCCCGGGCGCTGTGGATGCCGCGCAGCTGTTTCAGGAAACCTGCCGCGCGGCGGGCATCCCGCTCGAGGTCCGGCGCGAGCCGAGCGACGGTTACTGGTCCGAGGTCTGGAATGTCGAGCCCTTCTGCGCCTCCTACTGGAGCGGCCGGCCGGTTCAGGACCAGATGTATTCGACCGCCTATGTGTCGGATGCGGACTGGAACGACACGCGCTTCTTCCGCGACGATTTCGACGAGTTGATCCTCGAGGCGCGCGGCGAACTCGACGAGGACCGGCGCAAGGCCATCTACAGCGAGGCAGGCCAGATGGTCCGCGACGAGGGTGGCCTGATCTGCCCGATGTTCAACGACTGGGTGGATGCGCATACCGACGACATCGCGGGCTGGGTGGACAACCCGAACGCAGAAATGATGGACGGCTTTGCCGCCGTAAAGTGCTGGCAGGCCTGAGGGCGCCGCCAGCATGGGACATCCCGTCATCACACTGGTTGCCCAGCGCCTCGCGCTGGGCATCCTTCTGCTTTTTGCCGCCTCGATCCTGATCTTTGCCGGCACCCAGATGCTGCCCGGCGACGTGGCGCAGTCCATTCTGGGACAGGCCGCGACCGAGCAGGCGCTGGCCAACATGCGCGCCGAGATGGGGCTCGATCGCCCGATCGTTGTGCGCTATTTCGACTGGCTGTTTTCAGCCCTGCAGGGGGATTTCGGGCGCGCCCTGTCCAACCAGGCCGATATCGCGACGTCTATCGCGCGGCGTCTGGGCAATACGCTGTTTCTGGCCGGCGTTGCGGCGGCGATCGCCGTGCCGCTGTCAATCCTGCTGGGGTTGGTGGCCGTCCTCTACCGTGAGCGCTGGCCCGACAAGCTGATCTCGGGCGTCACCTTGGCCTCGATCTCGGTGCCCGAGTTCCTGCTTGGATATATCCTGATGTATTTCGTCGGCGTCCAGCTCGGCTGGTTCCCGACCGTGGCGTCGATCAGCCGGGGCATGTCGTTCTTCGAGAAGCTCAATGCGGTCGCGCTTCCGGCGATGGTGCTGACGATGGTGGTCACCGCCCACA
>CAZMBT010000044.1:0-11639 GCA_964564395.1 uncultured Alkalilacustris sp. | reverse complement strand
GACCCAGAAGCCGGGCGGTCTTGTCGAAGGCTTCGCCGGGGGCGTCGTCGATGGTTGCGCCGAGGCGCGTGAACTCCTCGGCGGCATGCACGATGACGAACTGGCAATGCCCGCCCGAGACGAGCAGCGCCAGATACGGAAAGGCCAGCCCGTCGGTGAGCCGGGCGGTGAGGGCATGCCCGGCCATGTGGTTGACCCCGACAAGCGGCAGCCCGGCACCGGCGGCGAGCCCCTTGGCGCACATCACGCCGGCCAGAACGCCCCCGATCAGGCCGGGGCCCGCCGTCACCGCCACGGCATCGATATCGGCCAGCGTCAGCCGGGCCTTCGACAGCGCCTCCTCGACGCAGTGATCGAGCTTCTCGGCATGCGCGCGTGCGGCGATCTCGGGCACCACGCCGCCGTATTCGGCGTGCAGCTCGGCCTGTCCGGCGACCACGTTCGACAGGATCTCGGGCTGCTGGCCCGGGCGCTGGCGCAGGATCGCCGCGCCGGTATCATCGCAGCTGCTTTCGATTCCGAGAAGTGTGAGAGAACCCTGCATATGGCCCGCCTGTTGCGCGCTGGTCAGCAGGCAGGTAACACCCATGGGGCAACCGCACAATCCCGAAGGCGCCGTGCAGCCCCGCCGTTTGACCATCCTGGTGACACGCCCGCAGCCGCAGGCCGACCGATTCGCCGCCCTGTGCCGCGCGCGTTTCGAGGCGGCGCCGATCGTCGTCGCCCCATTGATCCGCATCGAGGAGCGTCCGTTGGGCGCGATGCCCGAGGGCGTTCGCGGGCTCATCTTTACCTCCGAGGCCGGCGTCAAGGCCTTTGCCGCGCAATGCGCGCGCCGCGATCTTCCGGCCTGGTGTGTGGGCGAGCGCACCGCGTCCGCCGCGCGTGCGGCCGGATTCACCGCTTTGGCAGCGGGGGGGACGGCGCGCGCGCTCGTGGAGATGATCGTTGCGGCGGCGCCGCCAGGTCCCTTGCTGCATTTGCGCGGCGTGCATGCCGCCTGTGACGTGGCGTCCGTGCTCGCGCGTCGTGGCGTGCCGGCCGACGCGGCGGTGATCTACGATCAGCTTGCGCAGCCGCTGACACCGCGGGCCCGTGAGCTATTGCGATGCGCGTCCGGTGCCGTCGTGGCCCCGGTGTTTTCGCCGCGCAGCGCCCGGATGCTGGCGCAGGCTGCGGCAAATGCGCGCGCGGTGCTGCGACCGGTCGCGATCAGCGCGAATGCGGCACAGGCTTGGGCCGAGTATCGCGATGACCCGGTTCTGGTGGCGGCGGGGCCGCATGCGGACGCGGTGCTGGACGCGATGGCGCAGGCAATGCAGGGCTAAGCCACCGCTTGAGGGTATCCGCCCGGCGGGCTAAGCTGCGCTGACAGGTATGGCAGGTGCAGGATCAGCGAGCGGAGGGCAGTCAACCGTGGCAAAGCCGAAGAGAACGACGCGTGCATCCTCGGGCAATGGGGATGGCGCCAGATCCGGCGATTCAGACGCTGACGGCACCCGCAAGAAGGGATCGGCCGCCCAGACAGCCACACCCGGTGAAGGCCAGACCGAAACCGAACCGGAAAGTTCCGACAGCGTGGCCGCGAAGGCGGAGCCATCGACGCCAGGAAGTGCCGACGAAAACGCCGCGACGCCTGACACGGATGCCGGACGGTCATCCGCGCAAGGCGAGTCGTCCAGACAATCGGCAGCCCAGCGGGAGGCGACGGCATCCACCGAAGTGGCGGGCGAAACGGGCGCCGAAAAGCCACGCGGTCCGGACCCGAAGGACGCCCCGGAGGGTGACGCGGTCGGCGTCGGAGAGACGCCCGTGACCGACGGTGACGGCGCGAATGGGTCGGATCGGACGGGCGCTGCGGCGCCGGCGGCTGCGCCGGCGCGGCGCAGCGTGCTGCCGTTGGTTTTCGGCGGGGCGTTGGCCGCGGTGATCGGGTTCGGACTGTCGCACTATGTCGTGCCCGATGGCTGGCCGATCGTCTTTGAGGATGACCGTGTCGGCGCGCTGCAGCAGTCGGTCGACGGCGCGAACGACCGTATCGACGGGCTTGCCGGCGATGTGGATGCGATCGCCGATCAGCTGCAGCCCCTGCCCGAAGACGTCGCGCAGGCGCGCAGCCTCGCCACCGATGCCGCCGATCGGGCCGAAGCGCTTGAAGTGCGCCTGCAGGAGCTGGAAGAACGCATCGCGGCGTTGCCCGAACTGCAGTCGCAGCTCGAGACGGCACAGGAGCAGCTGCGCGAGCTCGCCCGCCGGCCGCTGACCGCCAGCGATGCCGCCGAGGATGCGATCGCCGCCTATGATGCCGAACTGGCGGATCTGCGCGAAAGCGTCGCCGAACAGGAAAGCCGCGTGGAAACCCTGTCGGGCGAGGTGGCCTCGCTGTCCGAGCAGATGCAGAGCGCGATCGACGCGGCGCGCGCGGAGGCCGAGGAGGCGCGCATGCGCGCGCAGCAGGCCGAGCGCGAAGCGGGTCAGGTCGAACGCGATATCGCCGCGCGCGCCGCGCTGACCCGGATCGAAGCGGCGCTGGAACGTGGCGAGGCGTTTGCGCCGGCGCTGGATCGTCTCTCGGAAGCGGGCGTTGACGTACCAGAGGCCCTGACGGAGACCGCGCAAGGGGTGACGCCCCTGGCACGGCTTCAGGACGATTTCCCCGCCGCGGCGCGCGCCGCGCTCGCGGCGGCGGTGGCGGATCTGGCTCCGGATCAGGGACTTGCGGCACGGGCCGAGGCGTTCCTGCGCGGGCAGCTTGGCGTTCGCTCGCTCTCGCCACGCGACGGGGAAGCGCCCGATGCCGTGCTGTCGCGCGCGGAAGCTGCTCTGCGCGGCGGGGACCTGACGGCCGCGCTCGAGACCCTCGAGACGCTGCCGGCCGAAAGCCGCGCGGCGATGGAGGACTGGGAATCCGCGGCGACGGCGCGTGTCGCGGCAAGGGAAGCGCTCGCTGAACTGGACGCGCGGCTCGACACGCCGGAGGATACCGCCGAATGATCTGGTCGATACTGAAGATTCTCATTTTCATTGCCGTGGTCGCGGGACTCACCCTGATGGCGGGGCGGTTGTCGGACCATGACGAGGCGTTGCGCATCGCCATTGCCGATACCGAGTTCATGCTCGGGCCGCTGCAGGCGGTGATTGCGGTGCTGCTGCTGCTCGGGGCGCTGTGGCTGCTGCTCAAGCTTGTCGGGCTGACCCTCGCGGTGGTGCGGTTTCTCAATGGCGACGAGACCGCGATTTCGCGCTTCTTCACGCGTAACCGCGAACGGCGCGGTTTTCAGGCGCTGGTGGACGGAATGATGGCGCTGGCCTCCGGCGAAGGGGCGCAGGCCCGTGCCAAGGCGGCCAAGGCCGAACGTCTGCTGCGGCGGCCGGATCTGACCAATCTGATGATCGCGCAGGCGGCGGAAATGGACGGTGACCGTGATCAGGCGATCGCATACTACAAGCGCTTGCTGCCCGACCGGAAGACGCGCTTTGTCGGGCTGCGCGGCGTCCTGCGGCAGAAGCTGTCGCAGGGGGACACCGGCACCGCACTGAAGATCGCCCGGCAGGCCGTCGAGTTGAAACCGCAACACGGCGAAACGCAGGATACCCTGCTGCGGTTGCAGGCGGATACGCAGGACTGGCCCGGTGCGCGCAGCACCCTGTTGCAGAAGAAGCGCCATGGCGGGCTGCCGCGCGACGTCTACCAGCGCCGTGATGCGGTGCTCGCGCTGGAAGAAGCGCGTCGCGCCTTCGAGGCTGGCAACGACGAAGCCGCGCATGAGGCCGCCCTCGAAGCGAACCGGCTCTCGCCCGAGCTGGTGCCCGCGGCAGCCATGGCCGCGCGCGCGCACATCGCCGCCAACCGTCCGCGCAAGGCGACCAAGGTGATCAAGCGGGCATGGAGCGCGCACCCGCATCCCGAACTCGCCGCCGCCTTCGCCGAGATCGCACCCGATGAGACCGCCGAGGAGCGGCTGCGCCGCTTCGCGACGCTGACTTCGATCAAGCCCGACAATCCCGAGACGAAGATGCTTCTTGCCGAGCTGCATGTCGCCGCCGAGGATTTCCGCGCCGCACGCCGCGCTCTCGGGGATCTGATCGAGATGGAGCCGACGGCGCGCGTGATGACCATCATGGCCGCCATCGAGCGCGGCGAGGGGTCCGAGGATGCGGTGGTGCGCGGCTGGCTGACGCGCGCGCTCACCGCATCGCGCGGGCCGCAATGGATCTGCGAGTCCTGCCACCATATTCACAGCTCATGGGCCGCGATCTGCGCCAATTGCGCCAAGATGGACACGTTGAGCTGGCGCACCCCGCCCGAGCAGGAAGGCGCGAGCCCGACCCAGACCGAGATGCTGCCACTGATCGTGCGCGACAAGGATACGACTTCCGTCGATGCCGATCCCGAGGACGCGCAGACACCGCCGCGCACGTGATCGGGTCCGACGTCGGCCGCCGCACGGGCATGCCGTTTTTTTGGCGTTGCGGGATGCTGCGTAGGTTGCTATGCGACGCGGGATCTTGCGGTCTCGCGGCGTCACGTGGTGCAAGGGGGCGCAAGGCCGACGCTGTGCCGGTATAGCTCAGATGGTAGAGCAATGCATTCGTAATGCATGGGTCGGGGGTTCGAGTCCCTCTACCGGCACCACTCATCCACTGAACACGGAAGTCAACGCGCATGCGCCGGCGAGATCAGCGCGGGTGATCGGTCAGGATGCAGGGGCGCGGCCGGCGGCCCCGTCTGAAGGGCTTCAGGCATCCTCCATCACGACATCGTAGCCCCACAGATATCGCAGGTTGGCCAGCGTCATCTCGCGGGTCTTCTCGTCGAGCGGGATGCCGTGACGCTTGAAATGCGTCAATCGCAGGCAGCGGTCACCCAGCAGATCCACATCGACGATCTGTATGTCCGGCTCGCTCATGGAGACGGCGAAGCTTTGCGACAAGGCTTCCTGGACCTGTCGGTAGCCCCGCTCGTCATGGATCGCATTGACGGTGAAATACGGATCGTCCTCGATGTCGAGCAGCGAGAACAGGCGCATCCGGCGTATGACCTCCGGGCTCAGGAACTGCAGGACGAAGCTCTCGTCACGGTAGTTGGCCCAGGCATCCTTGAGCACATTGGACCAGTCCCGCGTTCCGGCGATGTCGGGAAACCAGGCGTGGTCCTCGGCGGTGGGCGTGTCGCAGATCCGCCGGATGTCCTGCATGATGGCGAACCCCATCGCGTAGGGGTTGAGGCCGGAATGCCGCGGGTCGTCGAAATCGGGCTGGGTCAGGACATTGGTGTGGTTGTGCAGGATCTCCAGCATCGCGCCGTCGGAGATCCGTCCGCCGGCATGCAGGGTCTGCATGATGTGGTAATGCACGAAACAGGCACAGCCTTCGTTCATCACCTTGGTCTGGCGCTGCGGGTAGAAGTACTGGGCGAGGTTGCGAAGGATGCGCAAGACCTCGCGCTGCCACGGCTTGAGCGCGGGGCTGTAGTTTTCGACGAAGTAGAGCAGGTTTTCCTCGGGCAGCCCCATTTCACGCTTGCGCGCCTGGGCCTCCTCGTCGGTTCCCGCCAGGCGACGGGCGCTGTCGAGCGTCTCCCACAGATAGTAGACCTGCCGCTCCTCCTCGGCCTGGCGCTCGCGCTGGCGCCGGCGCTCATCCTGTAGCGACAAGGCGGGCGGGCGCCGGTGGCGAAAGATGCTCGACGCCAGCAGGGAATGTCCGGCATCCAGAAGCAACTCGACCTCGCGCTCGCCGTGCCTTTCCTCGCACCGGGCGATGAAGTCACGCGCGTATTCGAGGTAGTCGAGGATGCCCTCGGCATCGCTCCATTGACGGAACAGGTGATTGTTCTTGAAGAAATGGTTGTGACCGAAGGCGGCATGCGCGATCACCAGCGCTTGCAGCGGCATGGTATTGTCTTCAAGGCAATAGGTAATGCAGGGGTTGGAATTGATGACGATCTCGTATGCGAGGCCGCGCGCACCCTTGCGATAGAGTTGCTCCTCGCGCAGGAACCGCTTTCCGAAGGACCAGTGCCGATACATCAGCGGCATGCCGTTGGACGAATAGGCGTCCAGCATCTGCTCGGACGAGATGATCTCGATCTGGTTGGTGTAGAGGTCGAGCCCGAGCTGGCCGCGCGCGACCTGTTCGATCGCGTCATAGGTGCGGTGCAGCGCGTCGAAATCCCATTCCGGCCCGTCGAACAAGAGCTTGTCGCCGTTCGTGTCAGCCATGGCGGGACGTCTCGGGCCGTTTCTCGAAAAGCTCGCGGAAAACCGGATAGATGTCGCCGGGGCCGGAGATCCGCTTCATCGCGAACCGAGGCCAGCGTCTGGCCACGCCCCGATAGGCGCGCCACAGCTCCATCCCGTTCTCCTCGCTGGACAGAAGCCGCGCCTCGCTTTCGTCGATCACCTCGATATAGGCGAAATACTGACACAACGGCATCAGCTGGGTATCGAGTATTTCGGCGCAGATATCTGAATCGCCGCCAAAATTCTCACCATCCGAGGCCTGGGCGGCATAGATGTTCCATTGTGAGGGCGGATAACGGTCGTCGATGATCGCCCTCATCCGGATCAGCGCGGAGCTGACAACGGTCCCGCCGGTTTCGCGGGCGTGAAAGAAGGTATCCTCGTCCACTTCGTTGGCGGTCTGGGTGTGGCGGATAAAGACCAGATCGACCTTGTCGTAACGTTGCCGCAAAAACAGATGGAGCAGGATGAAGAACCGCTTGGCCAGGTCCTTCTCGCGTTGGCCCATGGAGGCGGAGACATCCATCAGGCAGAACATCACCGCGTTCGCGGTCGGCTCGGGCTCCTGGGTGAAATGCTTGTAGCGAACATCCAGCGGATCGACATACGGGATCAGTTTTCGCCGCCGCCTGAGCTTGTCGAGCTGCCTTCTGGCCTGGTCCAGCTCGGCGCGTTGCTCGGCTGTCGGCGACGACAGCGCCTCGAGCCGGGCAATCCGTTCGGCAAGCTCGCGCGTCGTCCTGTGGCCCGGCCGGCCAAGGGCGATGCGCCGGCTCAGCGCGTTGCGCATCGTGCGCTCGACGCTGAGGTTGGCGTGCGTGCCGGTCACGGCATAGCCGCTGCGGCGGGGGCGCGTGGAATGGATTTCCTTGAGGCTGCGCTTGACCAGATCGGGCAGCTCGAGGTTCTCGAAAAAGATACCGAGGAATTCCTCGCGTGACAGCACGAACCGGAAATCATCCTCGCCCTCGCCCTCGGCTGTACCTGCGCGCCCGCCCCCCCCGCCGCCGGCTTTCGGCCTGTCGATGCGGTCGCCGGGCCGGAATGTCTTGTTGCCTGCAAGGACATGTTCGCGCTTGCCGCCCGTCGCTGCGTGCCGGAAACTCGGCTCCCGAATACCTTCCGCCGGAACCCTGACCTGCTTGTTGTCGGCGGCATCCACGATGGAGTCCCGGCGCACGCTGTCCGACACCGCCTTCTTCACGACGCCGCGCACGCGCCGGAGAAAGCGCCGTCGATTGCCGAGGCTCTTGTCCTTGGGGTTCAGTCTGCGGTCGACGAAATGGGCCATTCCACCAGCGGCCTCCCTTGATCTCAGCCTGCCTTGTTCACCCGCATGTACCACTCGACGAGGCGCCGGACCTGACGGCGGGTGTAGCCACGCTCGATCATGCGATCGACGAATTCTTCATGCTTGGCATCGGTTTCCTTGTCGCGCTTGGCGCCGAAGCTGATGACCGGGAGCAGCTCCTCGATCTGGCCGAACATGCGCTTTTCGATGACCCGCCGCAGTTTCTCGTATTTGCGCCAGTCCGGGTTCTTGCCGTCCTGTTCCGCGCGTGCGCGCAGGACGAACTTGACCACCTCGTTGCGAAAATCCTTGGGGTTTGCAACGCCTGCGGGCTTCTCGACCTTGGCGAGTTCCTGTTCGAGAACCTCGCGGTCGAACATCTGGCCGGTATCGGGGTCCTTGAAGTCCTGATCCTCGATCCACGCATCGGCATAGGCGATATAGCGGTCGAAGAGATTCTGACCGTAATCGGCATAGGACTCGAGATAGGCCTTCTGGATCTCGTTGCCGATGAACTCGGCGTAACGGGGCGCGAGCTCGTCCTTGATGAAGCCGAGATACCGGCTTTCCGTTTCGTCGTCGAACTGTTCGCGCCGAATCGTCTGTTCCAGCACATAGAGCAGGTGAACGGGATCGGCCGCGACCTCCTCGGTGTCGTGGTTGAATGTCTCCGACAGCACCTTGAAGGCGAAACGGGTCGAGATGCCGTTCATGCCCTCGTCGCCGCCGGCAGCGTCGCGATACTCCTGCACCGAGCGGACCTTGGGATCGGTGTCCTTGAGCGTTTCGCCGTCATAGACTCGCAGCTTGGAGTAGATCGGCGAATTCTCGTGCTCGTGCAGCCGCGTCAGAACGCTGAAACGACCAAGGGTATCAAGGGTTTCGGGGGCGCACGGTGCATCGCTGAGGCTGCTTTCGCGCAGGAGCTTCTCGTAGATCTGTGTCTCTTCGGTGGCACGCAGGCAATAGGGCACCTTGACGACGCTTATGCGGTCCAGAAACGCCTCGTTGTTCTTGTTGTTCTTGAACTGGCGCCACTCCGCCTCGTTGGAATGTGCCACGATGATGCCCTGATACGGGAAGGCGCCGATATTCTCGGTGCCGGCGTAAGACCCCTCCTGGGTTGCGGTCAGCAGAGGGTGGAGCACCTTGATCGGCGCCTTGAACATCTCGACGAACTCCATCAGGCCCTGCGTGGTGCGGTTCAGGGCCCCGGAATGGCTGTAGGCGTCGGGGTCGTGCTGGCTGAACTCCTCGAGCTGACGGATGTCGAGCTTGCCGACGAGCGACGAGATGTCCTGGTTGTTCTCGTCGCCCGGCTCGGTCTTGGCAACGCAGATCTGGCGCAGACGCGAGGGGTAAAGCTTGACGACCGAGAATTTCGAGATGTCGCCGTCGACCTCGGCCAGCCGTTTGGTCGCCCAGGGGGATATGTGCCCGGTGAGAAGCCGTCTGGGGATATTGTACTTGTTTTCCAGAAGGTTGCCCATCTGCGAGCGATCAAAGAGCCCAAGGGGCGATTCAAAGATCGGGCTGATCTCGTTCCCCGCCTTGAGCACATAGATCGGCTCTTGCTCCATCAGCCGCTTGAGGATTTCCGCGAGGGTGGACTTGCCGCCGCCGACCGGCCCGAGCAGATAGAGAATCTGCTTGCTCTCCTCCAGCCCCTGACTGGCATGCCGGAAGAATCCGACAACTCTTTCAACGGTTTCCTCGATCCCGTAGAGATCGCGAAACGGCGCGTAGCGCTTGATCGTCCGATTGAGAAAGATGCGCCCCAGCCTCTGGTCCTGGCTGGTGTCGATGAACTCCGGCTCGCCGATGGCCTTCACGATCCTCTCGGCGGCCGTGGCGCGCATCATCGGATCCTCGCGGCACCCGAGCAGGTAATCCTGCAGGCTCATTTCCTCAATCTTTGTGCGGCCATAGCTTTCCGCAAATTGCTCGAAGATCTCCATGTCTTGACCCTTCCTGCTTCGGTCGGCCCCTTTCAGGCCCCTCCGCCCGCAAGATTATTTCTCTGGCGCCCGGTATGAACACCTTACCCGAAATATGGGGGTGGCAAGCGGGTAATTCGAGTCGCGACTCGTCGGGCTGCCTTATTCATATGCAATGCCTTGGCGGGAACGACGCGAGTCGACGGCCCGAAGGATGTTGACGGCAAACCATGCGCGTGCACGGCGCGGTGTCCGGCGCATCCGGTCGCGCAATGGTGGAATCGGATGCCGCCGGAAAGGCGCATCGGCGCCTTGGCGGACTCCAGCCCGGTCGCCGTCAAGGGCTGCCGCCGAGCACCTGCGGGACGGTCAGGGCGGCGGATGCATGCCCGCCCTAGCCCTGGTCGCTGACCGCCGGGATATCCGGGATATCCACGATTTTCCCTCGCGGGATCTGACGGTTCTCATCATACATGGGCAATGCGCATGTTTCCACCCGGCGCGTTTCGCCGTCGTGACACGCGACCTCGAGGACCGTGCCCGGCCCCAGCGCCGCGTCACCGAGGCGCACGATCGCCACACCGCATTGCAGGAATGGCGACCAGGCCGAGGAGCACACGCGCCCCGCCGCGACGCCGTCCTTGCTCAGGCTGTCGCCGATCCGCGCGACGCCGCCGGGGATGCGAAGGCCCCAGGTCCGCGATCGTCGATCGGCCTCGATGAGGGCGGATCGCCCGATAAAATCGCCCTTGTCCAGGGTCACCATGGCGCCCAGCCCGGCCGCGAAGGGGGTCACCGTCGCGTCGAAGTCGGACCCTGCGTTGAGTAGCCCGGCCTCGATCCGCCGTGCGCCGCCCACCGCGACGGGCGCCAGACCGTAGGGCTTGCCGGCTTCGAGAATGCGCTCTCCGACCGCGCGCGCGTCGGTTTCGGGTTCGAGGTAGACTTCCCACCCCAGTTCATTGGTGAAACCCGAGCGCGTGATCACGACGTCCTGTCCGGCGATGCTCACGCGGGCGGCATCGAAATAGCGGAACGGGTCGGGATAGGGCCCGTCCACGGCGGCTTCGAGGACCTTCAGGGAATCCGGCCCCTGCACCTGGCTGATCCAGACATCCGGATCGAAGATCTCGACGTCCATTCCACGGCTGTGTGCCTTGAGCCAGTCCGTCAGATCGCCGTCGGCCTGACCGTACCAGAACCGGTCCTCGGCAAGACGCACCAGGACCCCGTCGATGATCATGCCGCCGTCGTCGTAGCAGGCGATCTGATAACTGCATCTTCCGACGGCATTTCTGGAGACGTCGCGGGTGAAGACCAGATTCAGCAGCTTCTCGGCATCCGGGCCGCAAATCTCGATCGGCAGTTCGCCGGTATGGCGCAGGATCGCGTGGCGGCGGAGCCTCCAATAGGCGTCATCCACCGAGCTGTTGGTCATCGTCATCGCGGTCAGACGGCGGTTGTAGATCGTGTATTGCGGATCATGGGGGATTTCCTGATAGACCAGCGGGTGTGGGGCCATGGTGCGGGCGAATTCGCTGGGCCGGGTGTCCTCTCCGGCGAGTGGGAGGACGGCGAAGCGAATGTTGACTTGAAGCTCTGACATCTGTCGTTCCGATCCCTGATCCCCCGGTGATGCCGCCGACGCTATCTCGGCACACGGCATGGGGTCGTCTCATGCACGACGCGCCCTGTCTCACGTACGACCTTCTTGCGCGGTGCCGGCTTCTTGTGGCGTCCGGCGTGTCGGTCCGCGGGCCCGATCATGCGTGGCGGGGCTTGCGCAGTGCCGCCGGGCGCAGGCCGAAACGCTGGCGAAAGGCGCGCGAGAAGGCCGCTTGTGACCCGAACCCGCAGCGCAGCGCGATGGTCTGCATCGGGTGGCGCGTATCCTCGACGAGCCGGCGTGCCGTACGCAGACGCAGATCCAGATAATAGGCGCCCGGCCCCATCCCGAGCTCGGCACGAAAGAGCTGTTCGAGCCGTCGCACCGACACCCCCGCCTCCGCCGCGATCACCGGAACGGGCAGGGGGCTTTCGATTCGCGCCTCCATGGCTGCGACTGCGGCGGCGACGCGCGGTTCCGCGCGCGCGGTCGGCCGGGCGGCGATCTGGGGTTCGGCGCCATCGCGATGGGCGTCATAGATGAAGGAGTTCGCCACCTGC
>CAZMBT010000043.1:0-11698 GCA_964564395.1 uncultured Alkalilacustris sp. | reverse complement strand
GCCTTGCGCAGCATCTCCACCGTGCCCCATTCCAGCACCCCGGCGCGGATGCGCGAGAGCACGTAATCGCGCGAGCGCCGCTCGAGGATGACGGTGTCGATCCCGTCGCGATGCAGAAGTTGCGACAGGAGCAGCCCGGCCGGGCCGCCCCCGATGATGCAAACCTGCGTGCGCATGCCGTTGTTCCTCCCGGATCATGAAGCTGCGAGAAATGATTGGCAGTGTCAATGAAATTTCCGGGGCATGCAAGCACCGCCCATGCCTCGTCACCCATCATCGAGCCGCGCCAGCGCGCGCGCGAAGACCGATGGATCCACATTGCCGCCGGACGCGACGACGATCACGGCATCGCCACGCAGCGCCTGCGGATCAAAGAGGGCCGCGGCCAGCGCCACCGCCCCGCCCGGTTCGAGCACGATCTTCAGCCGCAGAAAGGCTTGCGCCATAGCGTCCAGAACCATCGACTCGGAAACCGCAAGGCCGGGCCCGCACAGCCGCGCCATGATCGGGAAGGTCAGCTCGCCGGGCTGCGGGGTCACGATCGCATCGCAGATGGAGCCATCGACCCCGACATTGCTCAGCCTTTCACCGGCGCGCAGACTGCGTGCGGTGTCGTCGAAACCCTCGGGTTCGACGGGACGCGCACGCAATCCCGGCGCATGCGCCTCCAGCGCAAGCGCGACACCGGCGGTCAGCCCGCCGCCGCCGCAACACACCAGCACATCGGCGTCGCGCACCCCGTGCTCGGCGCACTGCGCGGCGATTTCCAGCCCGGCCGTACCCTGCCCAGCGATGGTGAGAGGCGCATCGAAGGGTTTGATGAGGGTCAGCCCTCGCTCGCGCGCGAGCCGTTCGCCGATGGCGTCCCGATCCTCCCGGGCGCGGTCATACAGTACCAGTTCGGCGCCCAGCGCTTCGGTATTGGCGAGTTTGAGGCGCGGCGCGTCCGACGGCATGATGATGACGGCCGGGACCCGATGCATCCGCGCTGCCAAGGCAACGCCCTGCGCATGATTGCCCGACGAAAACGCGATCACGCCGCGCGCGCGCCGGTCCTCGGGCAACGCGGAAAGCTGCGACCATGCACCGCGAAACTTGAACGACCCCGTATGCTGCAGGCATTCCGCCTTGACCAGGACGCGCCGGCCCGCCAGTTCATCCAGAAACGGCGACGACAGCATCGGTGTGCGCCGCGCATGGCCCTGCAAACGCTCCGCGGCGGCCTCGATCATCGCGATGTCGGTCATAGGCAGCGTCCCAGAAACTGATGGATGGCGCGCAGGCTCTCGCGCTCGTCAAGGAAGGGCACATGAGCGCGGTCCGGCACCTCGGCAAAGACCATGTCCGGCCGGCGGTGCTGCATCTCCTCGGCCACTTCGGACGACAACAGTTCCGAATTCGCCCCGCGGATCAATGCCAGCGGCACCCCGTCGCAGGCATCGAACATCGGCCATGTGTCCGGCGGGGCGGCCTCCATCGCTTCCAGAAAGGCCTTCCGCAACGCAGGATCGTAATTGATGGTCAGCCCCTGGTCGGTCAGCTGGAAATGGCGCCGCGCCTCCTCCAGCCAGCGGCCTTCGGGGACATTTGCGAACCCGGTCATGTTGTGCTGCAGTGCAATCGCCGCCGCCGCATGACTGCGCGCCGCCGGGTTGCGGCCGAGATACTGCTCGATCCGGGCGAGGCCCTTCTTCTCGATCACCGGACCGACATCGTTCAGGCACAGCCCGCGCAGCCGATCCTTTGCAGTTGCGGCGATATACATGCCGATGAGGCCGCCGCGCGACGTGCCGAGCACCGCAGCACTGTCCAGCCCCAGATGATCCAGCAGGGTCAGCACATCCTTTGCCTCCTGCGCCACGGTGTAAGTGTCGGGGCCGGTCCAGTCCGATGCGCCGCGCCCGCGATAATCCGGCCGGATCAGTCGCAACGGCGGCAGATGCGGTGCGAGGTAGTCGAAATCGGCGCCCGTGCGGGTCAGCCCGGGCAGACAGACCAGCGCCATGCCGTGCCCCTCATCGGTATAATGCAGGTTGGCGCCATCGGCGGCAGTAAAGAACGGCATCAGTCGGTTCCGGCAATCTGTGGCAAGCTCGACAGGTCGGGAAGCTGGCGATGCGGGTGCCAGGGCAGGCGATCGACGGGCAGGCCCATGCGGTTGACCCAGACAGTGCCGAAACCATAGCCGGTTGCGGCGGCCGCATCCCACCCGTTCGCGGAGACGAACAGAACCTCATCGGGTCGGGTGCCGAAACGCGCGCCGACCAGGTCATAGACGCGCCGGTCGGGCTTGAAGACACCGACCGCCTCGACAGACAGCACGTCATCGAGCAGCGCCCCGATCCCTGCCGACCGCACCGCAGCCTCCAGCATCGACGGCGCACCGTTTGACAGGATCGCCGCCGGCACCCCCTGCGCGCGCAGCGCGGCCAGCATGTCATGGACCTCGGGATAGGCAGGCAATTCCCGATAGAGTTCCAGCAGCCGCGCGCGCAGCGCCGCGTCGCCATCCATCCCCGCCGCCGCGAGCGCCCAGTCCAGCGCCTCGGCCGTGACGGTCCAGAAATCCGTGTGCGCGCCCGTCAGGGCCCGGATCCAGGTGTATTGCAGCTGCTTGTCGCGCCAATCGCCTGCGATCCGTGGCCAGGTCTCGGCCAGTTGCGCGAAATCCGCCTCCTGCGCGACAAGCCGCGCGGCCGCGGCGACATCGAACAGCGTGCCATAGGCATCGAATATGCAGACCTTTGTGACCACGTCCTACCTCCGCTTGAACGTTCGAAGACTGGCATAGCGCATCCGGCGCGAAAAGCCG
Source organism: uncultured Alkalilacustris sp. (assembly GCA_964564395.1). GTDB lineage: Bacteria > Pseudomonadota > Alphaproteobacteria > Rhodobacterales > Rhodobacteraceae > Alkalilacustris. The sequence continues at coordinate 8,886 of CAZMBT010000043.1, read as the reverse complement.
CAATCACGTCACCGATACCGCACCCGTGCCCGCCTGCGGAACCGGCCGGGGTTTACATCCGGCCACAGTGCGATACGTTGGGTGAGCAAGGCAGAGCACCCGCGCAGAGACAGCGGCCTCTCAAACCCAACCCCGCACATGGAAAGAGAAACGATCATGACCCAGGTCAAAGCGGGCGATACGGTCCGTATCCACTATACCGGCACGCTGAACGATGGCACCGTGTTCGATTCGTCGCAGGGTCGTGAACCGCTCGAGTTCACCGTCGGCTCCGGTGAGATCATCCCCGGCCTCGACAACGCGCTGCCGGGGATGAGCGTCGGCGAGGAAAAATCCGTCGCGATCCCGGCCGATGACGCCTATGGCCAGCCGGATCCGAACGGCCGGCAGGAGGTGCCGCGCGATCAGATCCCGGAGGATATTCCGCTCGACCCCGGCACCGCGCTGCAGATGCAGATGCCGGATGGCCGCGCGGTTCCCGTCACCGTCGCCGAGGTCACCGAGGAGGTGGTGGTTCTGGACGCGAACCACCCGCTGGCCGGCAAGGATCTGAATTTCGACATCGAGATGGTCGAAATCAAGTAATCCCCCTCGCAGGTGGCGTCATCCCGCCACCTGCCGCCGCACGCCGGCGTTCCGGGTTCGCAAGGGGCAAGCACGGCCCGCAGATGCGCATAGCCAGTTTCAACGTGCAGAATCTGCGTCTTCGTGTGCATCAGGGCGAGAGCATTCTCGACGGCGCGCGCGATACGGATACCGACGAAAGCGCGTCGCGCGCGCTTGACCTTGCCGATCGCGCGCTGACGGCCCGCGTGATCGCCGATATCGACGCCGACATCATCTGCCTGCAGGAAGTCTTTGATCAGGCCACGCTCGATTATTTCCACGACAGTTTCCTGCGCCCCACCGGCATCGCGCCCTACCCGCACCGGATCTGTGTGCCCGGCAATGACGGGCGCGGGCGTGACCTCGCCATGCTCAGCCGTCGCGCACCCGACAGCGTCGCATCGCATGCCAGGGTGAAACCGGCGGATCTTGGCCTCGCCGTCCCGGAGGGCGTCAATCCGGAGACCCCGGTCTTCCGGCGCGACTGCCTCATGGTGCGCTTCGGGGCGCTGCTTCTGGTGCTGTGCCATTTCAAAGCGCCCTACCCCGACGCTTCGCTGGCCTGGAAGGTCCGACGGCTGGAGGCGCTGGCGGTACGCCACTTGCTGGAGGCAGAGCCGGGCGCACAGGCCGACGCGCTGTGGCTGATCGCCGGCGACCTGAACGAGCCGGCGGAGGAAACGGCCGACAGCCGTGCCATTCAGCCGCTTCTGGGGGATTTCTCGGTCGATCTCTTGCAGCGTCTGCCGGCCGGCGAACGTTGGTCTTTCGTATCGCATGACGGCGGACCACCCGGCCGACCCGATGCGCTTCTGGCCTCACCCGCCCTCGCGCGGCGCTGGCCCGATGCCTGCCCCGAGATCGTGCGCGAAGGCATGTCGCGCGAGATCACGCAGTATCGCGGGCCGCGCCTTGCAGGTGTCGGTCAGCACCGTCCGCATGCCAGCGACCACGCGGCGGTGGTCATCGCATTGCCGGGCGCATGATCGCGCGGCACACGCCGCCTTCCCTCGCAGGGGCGCGCAGGCTCCGCGGCCGCCCTGTTACGGCGTTTTCCGTTTGACCGGGATTGTCCTTGCCCGGCGAAAGGGCATGCGCCCCGCGCGGCGCTGAGCCCGATGCGGCGCGACATGCGCTAGATATTCTCGACCTGCGGCATCCCGATGACATGATAGCCGCCATCCACGCGCACGATCTCGCCGGTCGTGCAGACCCCGTAATCCGAGGCGAGATAAACCGCCGTGCCGCCGACGGCCTCGAGCGTGGCGTTCGAACGCAGCGGCGCGTTGAGTTCGGTCTGCCGATAGGTCCGGCGGGCGCCACCGATCGCGGCGCCCGCGAGCGTCTTCATCGGCCCCGGGCTGACCGCATTCACCCGGATGCCGTCCGGCCCCAGATCATTGGCGAGATAGCGCACTGTCGACTCCAGCGCCGCCTTCGCCACGCCCATCACATTGTAGAAGGGCGTCACCCGGTTCGACCCCTGATAGGTCAGGGTCAGCAGCGTTCCCCCATTCGGCATCAAGGCCGACGCCCGCCGCGCGACATCGATGAAGGAATAGCAGGACACGAGCATGGTGTTCGTGAAATTGTCGCGCGAGGTGTCACGAAACCGGCCGTGCAACTCGGACTTGTCGGAAAACGCGATGGCATGCACGACGAAGTCGAGCTGCCCCCATTCGTCGCGCAGCCGCGCGAAGGCCGCATCCATGGACGCGTCATCGGTGACATCCACGTCGATCATCATCTGCGAGCCGACCGATTGCGCAAGCGGCGCGACACGTTTGCCGAACCCCTCGCCCTGATAGGTGAAGGCCAGCTCGGCGCCTTCCTCGGCCATCGCCTTCGCGATGCCCCATGCGATCGAGCGCTCGTTCGCCACACCCATGACAAGCCCGCGCTTGCCCTTCATCAACTCGGCCATGTTCAACTGCTCCCGCGTTAATCCAGATGCCGGCTCATGACGAGCGTGGCGTTGGTCCCACCGAACCCGAAACTGTTGGAAAGCACGCTGTCCAGCTCCTGCCCCTCGCGGGTTTGCGTCACGATTTCATGCGGTTTCAATGCGGGATCGAGGTCGGTGACATTGGCCGAGGCTGCGATGAAGCCGCCGTTGAGCATGATCAGCGAATAGATGGCCTCATGCACCCCGGTCGCCCCGAGCGAATGCCCGGTCAGCGATTTCGTCGAGGAGATCGGCGGCACCGCATCGGCGCCAAAGACCCGGCGCACCGCCTCGACTTCGGTGACATCGCCCGCGGGCGTCGAGGTGCCATGGGCATTGATGTAATCCACCCGGCGCCCTTCGGGCAGCGTGGCCACTGCCAGCCGCATCGACCTCTCGCCGCCCTCGCCCGACGGCGCGACCATGTCATGCCCATCCGAGGTGGCGCCGTAGCCGGTGACCTCGGCATAGATCTTCGCACCGCGCGCGCGCGCGTGCTCCAGTTCCTCCAGCACCAGCATGCCGCCGCCGCCGGCGATGACGAACCCGTCGCGGGTTGCATCAAAGGGCCGCGATGCGGTTTCGGGAGTGTCGTTATACTTGGAGGACATCGCGCCCATGGCGTCGAACAGGCAGGACAGGGTCCAGTCCAGCTCCTCGCCGCCACCGGCGAAGATGATGTCCTGCTTGCCCATCTGGATCTGCTCGACCCCGTTGCCGATGCAATGCGCACTGGTGGAACAGGCCGATGTGATCGAGTAGTTGACCCCCTTGATCCGGAACGGTGTGGCCAGGCAGGCCGAATTGGTCGAGGACATGCAGCGCGTGACCATGAACGGCCCCATGCGCTTGGGCGCCTTCTTCTCAACGACGATCGAATGCGCCTGGAAGAAGTTCGATGTCGATGGCCCGCCCGACCCGGTGATCAGGCCCGTGCGTTCATTCGAGACATCGCTTTCTTCCAACCCGGAATCGGCGATCGCCTGCTCCATGGCCAGATAGTTGTAGGCGGCCCCCGGCCCCATGAAGCGAAGCTGGCGCTTGTCTATGTGATCCTCGAGATCGATCTGCGGTTTGCCGTGAATCCGGCTGCGAAAGCCGTATTCCTCGTAGTCGGGCGCGGGGACCACCCCCGAGCGACCGGCGCGCAGACTCGATTCGACCTCGGCGACGGTATTGCCGAGGGGGGAGATTATCCCCATTCCGGTGACGACGACGCGGCGCATGGCATTCTCCTTCGGCAAGGCGGCCGATCAATCCGTGAAAAGGCCGACCTTGAGGTCATTGGCTGTGTAGATTTCCTTGCCATCGGCAAGCATGCGGCCATTCGCGAGACCGAGCTTGAGCTTGCGGTCGATGACACGCGTGAAGTCGATGAGGTAGGTCACCCGCCGGGTTCGGGGCGTGACCATATCGGTGAACTTGACCTCCCCCACACCCAGCGCGCGCCCCCGCCCGGGCATTCCGCGCCAGCCGAGATTGAACCCCGTCAACTGCCACAGCGCATCGAGGCCCAGACAGCCGGGCATCACCGGATCGCCCGGGAAATGGCACGCGAAGAACCACAGATCCGGCGAGATGTCGTATTCCGCGACCACATGCCCCTTGCCGTGCGCGCCGCCATCGGCCGAGATCTCGGTGACCCGGTCGATCATGAGCATCGGCGGCTCGGGAAGCTGCGCGTTTCCGGGGCCGAAAAGTTCGCCGCGGGCGCATTGCAGCAGGCCTTCCTTGTCGAACGATGTCGGGTGATCCGCCATACAGGGCATGTCCTTTTTCCTGCGAAACAGCGCAAGCTCTATCACTGCCGTCGGACCCGAGGCAAGCAGGCACGTCGCGCCGGGGGATCGCACGCGCCGCTCTGCCGATTTTCGTTTGAAAGGTGGCGGGAGCGCGCTCTATATTACGTGTATGGCAAGCGATTTCGCAGTTCCGACACCCGAAGCCTTCGCACGCGGCAAACGCTGGTTGACGCGGGCCGGGCTGCGCCCGACACGGCAGCGCCTGTCGCTCGCCGCCGTTCTGGTCGGGGATGGTGCCAACCGCCACGTCACCGCCGAGAGCCTTTTCGCCGCCGCGCAGGAAAGCGGCGAGAAGGTCGCGCTGGCGACGGTGTACAACACCCTGCGCGCCTTCTGCGATGCCGGGCTGATGCAGGAGGTTACGGTGGATGGCACACGCAGCTATTTCGACACGCGCACCGACAATCATCCGCACTTCTTCTGGGAAGACTGCGCCGAGCTGGAGGACGCGCCCTCCGACGAGCTCGACATCAGGCGCCTGCCCACCCCGCCTGCCGGGGGCGAGATTTCCCGCGTCGATGTCGTGGTGCGATTGCGCCGTCGGTCCTGACGGCGCTCGGTCGCGATCGCCCCTCCCACTCATCGCGGAGCTCCCATGGCCAAGCGTGTCCTTCTGCTGAACGGTCCGAACCTGAACATGCTCGGCCGCCGCCAGCCCGAGCTATACGGCGCCGCCACCCTGCAGGATCTGGAAACGGAATGCCGCGACACGGCGGACGCCCTCGGCCTGCGGCTGGAATGTGCGCAAACCAATCGCGAGGACGAGCTGATCGAACGCATCCATGACGCATGCGACACGGCGGACGGCATCATCCTGAACCCCGGCGCGTTCAGCCACACATCGATCGCGATTCTGGATGCGCTCAACATCTTCGAGGGGCCGGTTCTCGAAGTGCATATCTCGAACATTCACCGCCGCGAGGCGTTCCGGCACCATTCCTATGTGAGCTTGCGCGCCGACGGGATCATCGCGGGCTGCGGCATTCAGGGATACGCGCTGGCGCTGCGCCGGATGGCAGCGCTGCTTTCGGTGTGACTGTCGCGCGCGCGGTCATCCGCGGTCGTCGCAATGCGCACACAGGCGCGGACGCGAGTGACCGCCGCCCGGAGCCCGACCAGTCTGGCGCTTCGCGATTTGATCAGATTTTGGGCACCGGCACAGATACGCTCTTGCCGCAGCGATCACGCCGCCACTAGACTGATGGCGCAAACGGAACTCGGCTTTGCCCTGCACGAAGCCGTCCGAGACAAAGAACAGGGAGAACGACCATGAACAACCGCTCCATCGCCGCGGCGGCCGCGCTTCTGACCGCGCCCGCAATGGCGGCGCAGGCCGAAACGCTGAACATCTTCAACTGGTCGGATTACATCGCCGCCGATACGCTGGATCGGTTCACCGAAGAAACCGGGATCTCGGTGAATTACGACGTCTACGATTCCAACGAAGTGCTCGAGGCGCGGATGCTGGCAGGCAGTTCGGGCTATGACGTCGTGGTGCCCACCTCCGATTTCATGCAGCGCCAGATCGCAGCCGGGGCGTATCAGCCGCTCGACAAGTCGAAGCTGCCCAACCTGGAGAACATGGACCCCGATCTGATGGCGAATGCCGCCGAGTACGACCCCGGTAACGAATACGGCGTCATCTACATGTGGGGCACCACCGGACTTGGCTTCAATCCGGACATGGTCGCCGAGCGGCTGGGCGCGGATTACGAGGTCACGAGCTGGGAGCTGATCTTCGACCCCGACATCATATCGCAGCTGGCCGATTGCGGCGTGACCTTTCTGGATGCCCCCACCGAAATGCTGCCCGCCGCCATGAACTATCTCGGGATGGACCCGCAATCGACCGACCCCGACGACTTCGAGGCCGCGGCAGAGCTGCTCGAAACCGTGCGGCCGCATGTGCGCTACTTCCACTCGTCACAATACATCTCGGATCTGGCCAATGGCGAGATCTGCGTGGCCGTGGGATGGTCGGGAGATGTCTTTCAGGCGCAGGAGCGCGCGGCCGAGGCCGATCGTGGCGTGAGCGTGGATTACATCATCCCGCAAGAGGGCGCGCTGCAGTGGTTCGACATGCTGGCGATCCCGGCGGACGCGCCGAACCCGGATGCCGCGCACAAGTTCATCAACTTCATCATGGAACCGGAGATCACCGCCGACATCACCAATTACGTATGGTACGCCCATGCCAACAAGGCGGCGATCCCCTACACGGATGAAGAGATCCTCAATTACGAGGCGGTATTCCCCTCCGATGAAGTCAGGGCCAATCTGTGGGCATCAGAACCCTATGACCCGCGGACCGATCGCCTGGTGACGCGGCTCTGGACACGCGTCAAGACCGGTCAGTAACCGCCACGGCGCGCCCCGAGGCCCCGGTTCGGGGACCGGGGCGCGCCCGACGCCGGAGACGCCCATGGATGAAAAGGCACTGGCAGCGGATACACGCCCCTGGCGGGACGCGTCGGCGACGCCCTTCATCTCGATCCGCAACGTGACCAAGTCGTTCGGACCGCTGACCGCGGTCGATGATGTCAGTCTCGACATCTACAATGGCGAGCTGTTCTGCCTTCTGGGCGCCTCGGGCTGCGGCAAGTCCACCTTGCTGCGCATCCTCGCCGGGTTCGAGCAGCCCAGCACCGGCGCAGTGATGATCGACGGGCAGGACATGTCCGAGGTGCCGCCGCATCGGCGTCCGACCAACATGATGTTCCAGTCGTATGCCCTGTTCCCGCATATGAGCGTGGAAAAGAACGTGGCCTACGGGCTGCGCCGTGAAGGCATGGCGCGCGGCGAAGCGCGCGATCGGGCGCGGGAGATGCTCAAGCTGGTCAAGCTCGAACAGCAGGCCACCCGCAAGCCGCATCAGCTGTCCGGCGGCCAGCGCCAGCGCGTGGCGCTGGCGCGCGCGCTGGTCAAGCGTCCGAAGCTGCTGTTGCTCGATGAGCCGCTGGGCGCGCTCGATCGCAAGCTGCGCGAGGAAACGCAGTTCGAGCTGGTGCGCATTCAGGAAACGCTGGGCGTGACCTTCATCGTCGTCACCCATGATCAGGACGAGGCGATGACTCTCTCGACCCGGATCGGCGTGATGAACGAAGGCCGTATCGTGCAGATCGGCGAGCCGCGCGAGATCTACGAGACCCCGCAGACCCGCTTCGTCGCCGATTTCATCGGCACCGTGAACCTGCTGGAGGGCCGCGTCGCAGCCGCCGGGGCCGACGCGATGCGGATCGAAACCGAGGATTGTGGCGATGTCCTCGCGCCGCCGATGCCGGGGCTCAAGCGCAATCAGCAGGTCTGGATCTCGCTGCGCCCGGAACGTATCAGCCTCAGCCGGCAGGCCCCGGATGCGCCAAACACAGTCGCCGGCACTGTCGAGGATGTCGCCTATCTGGGTCACCTGTCGATATACCGGGTGCGGCTGGATACCGGGCGCCTGATCCAGGCCACTCAATCCAGCCGCCTGCGCGACGAGGCGCCGATCAGCTGGGATGAGCGCGTCTTCGCAAGCTGGCCGCAGGCGGCCGGCCGGGTACTGACCCGGTGAGCGCGACACCGACGCCCGCGCCGCGCGCGGCGTTGCTGCGCCGTCCGGCTCTGGGGCGCGCGCTGGTCATCGCGGTGCCGATGCTCTGGCTGCTGCTGTTCTTTCTGGTGCCGTTCTTCGTGGTCGGGCGCATCTCGGTGTCCGAACCCGCGATTGCGCGCCCGCCCTACATGCCGCTTTTCGACCGCGCCCCGGACGGCACGCTCGACATCATCGCCAGCCTCGACAATTTTCGCTTCATCCTGCAGGATTCGCTTTACAGGAACGCCTATCTGTCCTCCATCGGCATCGCGTTCATCTCGACGGTCTTCGCGCTGCTGATCGGCTACCCGATCGCCTATTACATCGCCCGCAGCCCCGAGCCCCGGCGCACGCTGCTGCTGCTGCTGGTCATCCTGCCGTTCTGGACATCGTTTCTGCTGCGCGTCTACGCTTGGATGGGGTTCCTGCAACGCGAGGGGCTGATCAACGGCGCCCTGATGGCGCTCGGCGTGATCGACACGCCGCTGATCATGATGCAGACGACCTTCGCGGTGCAGCTGGGCATCGTCTACACCTATCTGCCCTTCATGATCCTGCCGCTCTATGCCAACCTCGTGAAGCTGGATGACGCGCTGTTCGAGGCATCGGCGGATCTGGGCGCGCGTCCGCTGACGACCTTCGTCACCGTGACGCTGCCGCTGTCGGTTCCGGGGATCGTGGCGGGCTGCATGCTGGTCTTCATCCCCGCCATCGGGGAGTACGTGATTCCAGCCCTGCTGGGCGGCCCCGACACGCTGATGATCGGCAAGATCCTGTGGGACGAGTTCTTCTCGAGCCGTGACTGGCCGCTGGCCTCGGCGGTCGCGATCGCCATGCTCGTGCTGATCGTCGTCCCGATCATGTGGTTGCAGCATTTCCAGGACAGGCGGCTGGAGGCGCAGCGATGAAGCGCGGCTGGACCCTGCCGATCCTGGCGCTGCTGGGCTTTGTCTTCCTCT
>CAZMBT010000042.1:0-12118 GCA_964564395.1 uncultured Alkalilacustris sp. | reverse complement strand
TCTTCATCTGGTCGGGGATCTGCGACTCGACGATCGGGGTGAGCACATAGCCCGGACAGATCGCATTCGCGGTAATCCCCTGCCCCGCAACCTCCAGCGCCGTGGTCTTTGTCAGCCCTACCACGCCATGCTTGGCCGCGACATAGGCGGACTTGTAGGGCGAGGCCGTCAGCCCATGCGCCGAGGCGACATTGATCACACGGCCCCAGCCCGCCGCCTTCATGTCCGGCAGCGCCGCAGCTGTGGTGTGGAAGGCCGAGCTCATGTTGATGGCGATGATCGCGTCCCATTTCCCGGTCGGGAACTCCTCGATCCGCGCGACGTGCTGGATGCCGGCATTGTTGACCAGGATGTCGCAACGCCCGGCCTTCGCGATCAGCGCGCGGCATGCCTGCGGGTCGGACATGTCGGCGGCAATGTATCGCACCCGCACGCCATGGTCCTGCGCCAGCTCGCCGGCCAGCGCGTGATCCTGATCGGTGTCCGTGAAGGAATTGAGCACCACATCGGCGCCGGCGCGCGCCAGCTCGCGAGCCACCCCCAGACCGATACCGGAATTTGACCCCGTGATGACCGCTGTCTTGCCTGCAAGTGACATTGACGCTCCCCTGACCGTGTTGCGCTGAGCATAGCCACCGCGCCCGCAGCGTCCAGCCCAACCCGAGGTCAAAAAAAACGCCCGCACAAGGCGGGCGTCAAGTTTTGAGGCAGGTTTCATACAGGCAAGAAACCTATCGAGCAGTGAGTTACTTATACTCCGTCTTGTCCGTCTGTCCAACCTCAAAGTTTGAAAACAATCCTCGAAGGCTGTAGAAACAAATCATAAAAGAGGCAGGAGCAGCGGGTCAGGTGCCCGGATGTTGAACATGACAGGCTTCCGAAGGATCGTCGCGCTCGCGACGACATGTTTCCTTTGCGCCACACCGCTGGCCGCCGAGCAGACATCGCATGCCATATCGATGTATGGCGACCCCGCACTGCCACCAGATTTTGTATCCCTGCCGCATGCGAATCCGGATGCGCCGAAGGGCGGGCGAATCGTTCTGGGCGAGTCGGGCAGCTTCGATTCGCTCAACCCCTATATCCTGCCGGGCACCGCGCCGTGGGGAATCGGTTCGCTGACGGTCGAGACGCTGATGGGCCGGAATTACGACGAGCCCTTCACCCTTTACGGGCTGCTGGCCGAATCGGTAACCACGAACGAGGCGCGCGATTTCGTCGCCTTCACCCTGCGCGAAGAGGCGCGATTCTCGGACGGCAGCCCGGTGACGGTGGAGGACGTGATGTGGTCCTTCGAGGCGCTGGGCACCGAGGGGCACCCGCGCTATCGCGGCGCCTGGTCCAAGGTCGAGACCATGGAGCAGACCGGGCCGCGCACCGTGCGCTTCACCTTCACCGAAGAGGATCGCGAATTGCCGCTCATCCTCGGCCTGCGCCCGATCCTGCAGAAGGCGCAGTTCGAGACGCGCGATTTCGCCCGCTCCAGCCTTGAGCCGATCATCGGGTCCGGCCCCTATGTGGTGGACCGGTTCGAACCCGGACGCTTCATATCCTTCAGCCGCGACCCCGACTGGTGGGGCGCGGATCTGCCCTTCAACCGCGGCCAGCATAATTTCGACACGGTGCGCTACGACTATTTCGCCGACTCCAGCGTGATCTTCGAGGCCTTCACCGCCGGGCAGCTCAGCAGCTACCGCGAGGGCAGCCCCGTGCGCTGGGCGCAGTCCTACGATTTTCCGGCCGTGCGCGCCGGCGACATCGTGAAATCCGAGATCGGCCATGAACGGCCCTCCGGCATCACCGGCTTCGCCTTCAACACGCGCCGCGCCCCCTTCGATGACTGGCGCGTGCGCGCCGCGCTGATCCACGCCTTCAACTTCGAGTTCATCAACACCATCATCAATGACGGCGCCGAGCCGCGCATCACCTCGTATTTCTCGAACTCCGAGCTGGGCATGCGCGACGGCCCCGCGCAGGGCAAGGTGCGCGCATTGCTGGAACCGCATGCCGACGACCTGCCGCCCGGAGCGCTGGAGGGGTACAGCCTGCCGGTGTCCGATGGCAGCGAAGGCAATCGCCGCAATATCCGGCGCGCCATGGCCCTCCTGCAGGAGGCCGGCTGGGAGGTGGAGGATGGCGAGCTGCGCAACGCACAGGGCGAGCCGCTGCGCTTCGAAATCCTGCTGGCGCAGGGCATGCAGGATGCCCTGGCCATCGCCAACAGCTATGTCGAGGCGCTGCGCCGCCTGGGCGTCGCCGCGCGGGTCAATGTCGTGGACAGCGCCCAGTTCACCGAACGCACCAACGAGTTCGCCTTCGACATGGTGCGCTACTCGCGCGCGCTCTCGCTCAGCCCCGGCAACGAGCAATGGCTCTACTGGGGGTCGCAGGCGGCCGGGCAGCCGGGATCGCGCAACTGGATGGGGGTCGAGTCGCCGGCGGTGGATGCGCTGATCCGCGCGATGCTGACCGCGCGGGACCGGACGGATTTCGTGGCCGCGACCCGCGCGCTCGACCGGGTCCTGACGGCCGGGCGCTATGTCATCCCGTTCTGGTATTCCGACGTATCGCGGATCGCGCATTCGAGCGCGCTGCACTATCCCGAACGCCTGCCGCTTTACGGCGACTGGCTCGGGTTTCACCCTGAGGTCTGGTGGTATGAAGAATAGTCGCATCAAGGCGGTCGTCACCGCCGCCGCGCTCGCCCTCATGGCGGGATGCGCCACAGTGGAGGGCGTCGGCTACGACATCTCCTCGGGCGCGCGCACCGTCGGCGGCTGGTTCGGGGGCTGAGCACCGTCGCACGCGCCGGCACCGCTGTGCCGCAGTCCGAGGCGGGCTTGCAACCGGCCCGCCTGCGGCGTAGCACGGACCCATGCTTTCGCAGGTCGATCTGGGGCCGGCCGAGCCGTGCCCGACTCCCTTCAACATGGCTGCGCATGTGCTCGCCCCGGCGGCACAGTCCCCGTCGCGTATCGCGTTGCAGATCCTGCGCCCCGACGGGGCAGAGCGCTGGAGCTATGCCCGACTCGAAGCCGCCGTGCGCGCCACCGGCGGCGGGCTGCTGGAGGCCGGGCTGGCGCCGGGGGATCGGGTGCTGATGCGGCTGGGCAGCACGGTCGATTTCCCGATCGCCTATCTGGGCTGCATCGCCGCGGGGCTGGTGCCGGTTCCCACCGCCGCGGGGCTGACCGCACCAGAGGTCACCCGCCTGGCAGCGCTGATCGAGCCGCGGCTGATCCTGCAAGATCCCGACCTCGCCCTGCCCGAACCGTCGGAGCGCTGGCCGGTGATGGCGCTGGCGCAGCTGCGCGCTCTGCGCGACGGTGCGCCCTGCGCCTGGCACATGGGCACGCCCGACCGGCTGGCCTATATCATCTTCACTTCGGGGTCTTCGGGCACGCCGCGCGCGGTGATGCACGCGCACCGCGCGATCTGGGCGCGGCGCATGATGTGGCAGGGCTGGTACGGGTTCGCGCCCGGCGACCGGCTGATGCATGCCGGGGCCTTCAACTGGACCTACACGCTGGGCACCGGGCTGATGGATCCCTGGGCCGCCGGTCTCACGGCGCTGATCCCGGATAGCGGCGTGACGCCAGGACAGCTGCCGCTTCTGATGCGTCGGTTCGACACGACCATCTTTGCTGCTGCACCAGGGGTTTACAGGCAGATTCTCAAGCATCACGACACCCTGGACCTGCCACATCTGCGCCACGGGCTGTCAGCCGGCGAGAAGCTGCCCGAGCCCACCGCGCGGGCATGGCAGGCGGCCACCGGGCGTCCGGTCTTCGAGGCGCTGGGCATGTCGGAATGCTCCACCTTCATCTCGGCCAGCCCGGACCACCCCGCACCGCATGGAAGTTCGGGCTACGCGCAGGCCGGGCGCCGCATCGCGGTGCTGGGCGCCGATGGCACCCCGGTCGCACGCGGCACCCCCGGCACCCTTGCGGTCCATGCCGACGATCCGGGGCTGTTTCTGGGCTATTTCGGCGCGCCGGAGGCCACGGCAGCGAAGTTTCACGGCGAGTGGTTCCTGACCGGCGACACCGTCACCATGGACGCCGACGGGGCGATCACCTATCTGGGCCGCGACGACGACATGATGAATGCGGGCGGCTTCCGGGTCTCGCCGCTGGAGGTCGAGGCCGTGTTCGACAGGCACCCGCAGATCACCGAATGCGCGGCCTGCGAAGTCGGTATCCGGCGCGATGCCAGCGTGATCGCGCTGTTTTATGTCGGGTCCGACACGCTCGACGAGGCTGAGCTGTCCGCCCATGGCGCGCGGCATCTTGCCCGCTACAAGCAGCCGCGCCTGTTTCACCGCGTGTCCGCGTTGCCGCGTCAGGGCAACGGCAAGCTGCAGCGCCGCGCGTTGCGTGAAGAATGGGAGGCAAACCATGGTCCGGCTTGACATTTATTCCGACCCGATCTGCCCTTGGTGCTACATCGGCAAGACCCTGTTCGACGCCGCCATCCACGCCCGGCCGGATCATCCGTTCACGGTAAGCTGGCAACCCTTCCAACTGAACCCGGAGATGCCCGCCGAGGGCATGGACCGCCGCGCCTATCTCGAGACGAAATTCGGCGGCAAGGCCGCCGCCGCCGAGGTCTATGCGCGCATCGATCAGGCCGCGCAGGCCGCCGGTCTGCAGATCGACTGGGCGCGCATCGCACGAACCCCGAACACGCTCAATGCGCACCGTCTGATCCACTGGGCCGGGATCGAGGGCGGCCAGAGCGCGGTCGTCCATGCCCTGTTTGCCGCCTATTTCGAGGACGGACGCGATATCGGCGAGTCCGACGTCCTTGCGGATATCGCCGGAGCATGCGGCATGGAGCGCGACGTGACCGCGCGGTTGCTGAAGACGGATGCCGATCTTGACGATATCCGCGCGCGCGACGCGGATGCACGGGCGCGCGGGTTGTCCGGCGTGCCGACCTTCATCGTGGCGAACCAGCATGTGCTGCCCGGCGCGCAGCCGACCGAACTGTGGGTACAGGCCATCGACGAAATCACCACGAAGCTCGCCGCCCCTGACGGAGGGGCGTGATGCGGCCGCGTCTGCCGCGCGCGCCGACGCGACCGTTGCGTTTCGGCGAATTCGTGGCGCTGATGGCACTGATGTTTTCGACCATCGCCTTTTCCATTGATGCGATGCTGCCGGCGCTGCCCGTGATGGCGCAGGACCTCAGCCCCGATGCGCCCAATCTGGTTCAACTCGTGGTGACCATCTTCGTGCTGGGGATGGGGACGGGAACGCTGTTCGCCGGGCCGATCTCGGATGCGCTGGGACGCCGCCGCGTCGTCGCGGCGGGAATCGTGCTCTACGCAATCGGCGCGGTGGTCGCAGCGCGCGCGCAGACACTGGAAATGCTGCTTGCGGCGCGCTTCGTGCAGGGGCTGGGCGCGGCCGGCCCGCGGGTGGTGACCGTGGCCATGGTGCGCGATCTCTACAAGGGCCGGGCCATGGCGCAGGTCATGTCCTTCGTGATGACGGTGTTCATCCTCGTCCCGGCGATCGCACCGGCCATCGGAGCGGGCATCATCGCGGTCTTCGACTGGCGCGCGGTATTCCTGTCCTTCGTCGTGTTCGGGGTGGTATCCGGCGGCTGGATGCTGATGCGCCAGCCCGAGACATTGCCGCCCGAGCGGCGGCGCCCGCTGCGCATCGCGACCCTGCACGCCGCGTTGCGCGAGGTTCTGAGCGACCGGATGGTGCTGACCTATATCGCGGCGCTGTCCCTCGGCTTCGGGCAGATGTTCGCCTATCTTTCCAGCGCGCCGCAGATCTTCGCGGAGGTGTATGACCGTCAGGCCAGCTTCCCCTTCTGGTTCGCCGGGGTCGCGCTGTTCGCCGGCACCGCGAGCCTCGTCAATGCGAGGCTGGTGATGCGGCTGGGCATGCGGCGGCTTGCGACCGCAGCATTCGCGGTGCAGGCCACCGCGTCGGCGGCGATGCTGGTGCTGTTGACGATGGCGTTGCCCACACCGGGGGATTTCGCGGTCTTCTTCGCCTACATGTGCGTGGCGTTCTTCATGATCGGGCTGACATTCGGCAATCTCAACGCGCTGGCGCTGGAGACAATGGGGCACATCGCCGGGTTGGCTGCCGCCGTTGTGGGGGCGGTGTCCACCATGCTCGCGGTGGTGATCGCCATTCCCATCGGGCTGCTTTACGACGGGACGCCGGTCCCGGTCGTGGCCGGGGTTGCGGTGTGCTCCTCGCTGGCCTTTCTGCTGATGCTGAGCACGCGCCGCGCCGCCCGCGCCATCGGCGAGTAGCCGGCGCCTGCCAATCCATGTCAGCGGCTCATCCCGTCGCGCCCCTGGCCGCGGCGGTCGCATCCGGTGCCGCACCCTGGGCGTGGGCGGCCAGATCGCGCGCGATGGCGAAGGCGCCGCGCACCTTTTCCTTCTCGCGCGACCAGTCGCGGCGCACCACCAGCTTGTTGTCGCGGATCTTCGCGAGCCCGTCCTGATCCTGCACGAACTGCACCAGCCCGGCGGGGTTGGCGAAACGGTCATTGTGAAACTGGATGGTCGCGCCCTTCGGCCCGGCGTCGAGCCGCGCGATGCCCGCGCGCTTGCACATCGCCTTGATCCGCACCACCGTCAGCAGGATGTTGACCTCACGCGGCAGCTCGCCGAAACGGTCGATCAGCTCGGCGGCGAAGCCTTCCAGTTCGACCTTGGTCGTCAGGGCCGAAAGGCGCCGATAGAGCCCGAGCCGCACATCGAGGTCGGGAACATACGCCTCCGGGATAAGCACCGGCACGCCCAGATTGATCTGCGGCGCCCACTGCCCGTCCGCTTCGTCCGGCATGGCGCTTTCGCCGGCCTTGATCCGGCCGATCATCTCCTCGAGCATCGACTGGTACAGCTCATGCCCGACCTCGCGGATATGGCCGGACTGTTCCTCGCCGAGGATGTTGCCGGCGCCGCGCAGATCCATGTCCTGGCTGGCCAGCGTGAAGCCCGCACCAAGCGTATCCAGACTGCCCAGAAGGCGCAGACGCTTCTGCGCCTGCGGCGTGATCGGTTTGCGCGGGCGTGTCGTCAGATAGCAATACGCCCGCGTCTTGGCGCGCCCCACCCGGCCGCGGATCTGATACATCTGCGCCATGCCGTACATGTCGGCGCGGTGCATGATCATGGTGTTCGCATTGGGAATATCGAGCCCGGATTCGACGATCGTCGTCGCCAGCAAGACATCGTACTTGCCGTCATAGAAGGCGTTCATCCGCTCATCGAGCTCACCCGGCGGCATCTGCCCATGCGCGACCACGAAGCTGACCTCGGGCA
Source organism: uncultured Alkalilacustris sp. (assembly GCA_964564395.1). GTDB lineage: Bacteria > Pseudomonadota > Alphaproteobacteria > Rhodobacterales > Rhodobacteraceae > Alkalilacustris. The sequence continues at coordinate 4,815 of CAZMBT010000042.1, read as the reverse complement.
CCTCCTCGCGCAGGAACTCCTCGATCTCGGGAAGATCCTTGATGCGCGGCACCACGAAGAAGGCCTGCCCGCCGCGATAGCGTTCGCGCAGCAGCGCCTCGCGGATGGTCACGGTGTCGAACTCGCTGACATAGGTGCGGATCGCGAGCCGGTCCACCGGCGGCGTGCCGATCACCGACAGCTCGCGCACCCCCGACAGCGACAGCTGCAGCGTACGCGGGATCGGCGTCGCCGTCAGCGTGAGCACATGCACATCCGAGCGCATCGCCTTCAGCCGCTCCTTGTGGGCAACGCCGAAATGCTGTTCCTCATCGACGACGAGCAGACCCAGATTGGCGAAACGCACCCCCTTCGCCAGCAGCGCATGGGTGCCGATGACGATATCCACCTTGCCCTCGGCCAGCCCGGCGCGGGTCTGTGCCGCCTCCCTGGCCGAGACGAAGCGCGACAATTGGCGCAGCTGCACCGGAAAGCCGCGAAACCGCTCGGCGAAGGCCTGATAATGCTGGCGCGCCAGCAGCGTTGTCGGGCAGATCACCGCCACCTGCACGCCCGACATGGCCGCCACAAAGGCCGCCCGCATCGCCACCTCGGTCTTGCCGAAGCCGACATCGCCGACGATCAGCCGGTCCATGGGATTGCCGCGCTCCAGATCCGCGAGCACATCCTCGATGGCCGACATCTGATCCTCGGTTTCCTGGTAGGGGAAGCGCGCGGCGAAAGCATCCCACATGTCGTCGGGCGGGGTCAGCACCGGCGCGCTGCGCAGCTGACGCTCGGCGGCGATACGGATCAGCCGGTCGGCGATCTCGCGGATGCGCTCCTTAAGCCGGGCCTTCTTGGCCTGCCAGGCGCCGCTGCCCAACCGGTCGAGCAGCCCCTCCTCATGGCCGTAGCGGCTGAGCAGTTCGATATTCTCCACCGGCAGGAACAGCCGGTCGCCGCCGGCATATTCCAGCGCGATGCATTCATGCGGCGCGCCGGCGGCGGTTACGGTCTCGAGCCCGGTATAGCGGCCGATGCCATGCTCGACATGGACCACGAGATCCCCCTGCGTCAGGCTTTGCGCCTCGGACAGGAAATTCTCGGCGCGGCGCCGTCGGCGCGGGCGCCGGATCAGCCGGTCACCGAGCACGTCCTGCTCCGAGATCACCGTCAGCCCCGGCGCCTCGAAGCCATGTTCCAGCGGCCAGACGATAAGGAACACCCCGCCTGTCCCCTCCGGCACGTCGCGCAGATCGCGCGCCATCTGCGCATCGCCAAGCCCCTCATCGCGCAAGAGCCCGGCCAGCCGCTCGCGCGCGCCGTCCGAGTAACTCGCGATGACGACCTGCCCCTGCGCGCGCCGCTGCGCCACATGCGCGGCGAGCGCGGCAAACAGATTCGCTTGTTCCTGCTGGCGCTCGGGTGCGAAATCGCGGCCGACCCGGCCCCCGGCATCCACGGCGCCGGGGCCGCTGGGTTGGGGCAAGGACGAAAGCTGAAGCCGCCGATGTGCCGACAGCGTCGCGGTCCACGCCGGATCGTCCAGGTACAGAAGCTCCGGCGCGCAGGGCTTGTAGACGCTGTCGCTGCGCCCGCGCGCCTGCATCGCTTCGCGCCGCGCGTCATGCTGGTCGGTGATCGACAGCCAGCGCGCATCGCGCGCCGCATCGATGCGCTCGTCGAGCATCACGCTGGCATCGGGCAGGTAATCGAACAGCGTTTCCAGCCGGTCGTGGAAGAAGGGCAGCCAATGCTCCATCCCGGCATGCTTGCGCCCCGCGCTCACCGCCTCATAGAGCGGATCCTCCCCGCCGCCGGCGCCGAAAGCGGCGCGATAACGCTGGCGAAAGCGGGTGATGGACTCCTCGTCGAGGATGACCTCGCAGACCGGTGCCAGCTCGATGCGGTGCAACCGGTCGCCGCTGCGCTGACTGCCGGGATCGAAGCGGCGCGCGCCGTCGAGCACGTCCCCGAACATGTCGAGGCGCACCGGCTGTTCGGCGCCGGGCGGAAAGATGTCGATGATGCCGCCGCGCACCGCATAATCGCCCGGCTCGGTCACGGTCGGGCATTGCGCAAAGCCCATCCGCGCGAGGTAGTCGCGCAGCGCCGCTTCATCGATCCGCGACCCGACATCGGCGATGAACGCCCCCGATTGCAGCACGTTGCGCGGCGGCACCCGCTGCATCGCCGCATTCAGCGTCGTCAGCAGCACGAACCCCGACGGCGCCCCGTGCACCAGCGCGGCAAGCGTTGCCATCCGCGCCGCGGCGATGGCCGGGTTGGGCGACACCCGATCGAAGGGCAGACAGTCCCAGGCCGGAAAGCGCAGGACCGGCACCTCCGGCGCGCAGACCGAGAGCGCGGCATGCATCTCCTCCAGACGCTTGTCGTCGCGCGCCACATGGATGACGGCCCGGCGCTCGCCCGCCAGTTCGCGCGCCACGAGCTGCGCATCGAAGCCCTCGGGCGCCCCGCCCAGCCTGATATGTTCCGGTGTCCGCATCCGCGCTGACCTATCCACCCAGCACGGATTGTCAACAGCGGGCGCCGCCACCTGCGCGCGCCGCGACGATCGACGCCGCCACCGCCGCCAGGGGCGCCAGCGCGCGCGTCAGCGCGCCACGCAATGTCTTGCGCCCCGGACCGCAGGTCCGGGGCGCGCCGCAAGGTCACGCGCCGCGTCGATAAGGAGGCCTGGCCGCTTAGTCGCCGAGCATCCACTCCCCATCGGGATGGAAGGCGTGGAAGGCAAAGGCGAAGGGAATGTCATGCACGACATCCTTGCCATCGCTGTCGCGCACCCGCACCGTCCCGACCTCGCGCCCGTCGGCGATGCGCCCGCTGTCGAGCGCCGAAGCCTGCCCCTCGCGCCAGGTCAGCGTGACCCCTGCCTCGGTGATCTCGCCTTCCGCGCGCAGCCGCTCCATGAGCCAGGCGCGTTCCCCGACCCGGATCACCCGCTGCATCGGGCCGATGTCATGCGGCGGCATCTCGCCCTGAAACAGGAACGGGCGGCGCGCGCTGTCATAGTTGCTGTAGGGGTTCTGCCCGTAGGCCCGGCGCCAGTCCGGTTCATCCATGACCAGCCCGTCGGGGTTGCGGCTGCGAAACTCGTCCCAGCTTTCCATCCAGGCGGCGAGCATTTTCAGCCGGGTGCCCAGATGGTCGCCCACGATCGCCTCTCCGGTCCCCTGTTGCCACCAGCTTTCGGTCTCGCGGTCATACATGATCATGACCGAATGGATCAGCTTGCCCGAGACACCGAATTCTCGGGGCTCGCCGTCCACCGTGGCGTCGAAGACCATGCCGGTATTGCACAGCGGGCAATAGGTCACGGCGACGGGCATGCCGGCGATCTCGTCATTCACGATCTCGTGCCACATCAGGTACCGGATCGGAAACGCCTTCGGCTCCGCGCCCTCCAGCTCGACCGTCATCACCGGCTCGCGCCCGCCGATGCGGGTCTCCTCGGCGACCGGGATGTAGCTCGGCCCGGTGATCGCCGGGATCCCGTCCTTGGGCGGGCCGCCCGAGATGATGTCGCCGAAATCCACCGAGGCGCGGCTGAAATCGGTGTCGGGCCATTCGCGTTCCCATTGCGACGGGTTGGCAAGCACGGCCGAGACCGTCAGTGCGACGGCGGCCACGAGGGCGGGCAGGAAGGCATGACGCATCTGTTCTATCTCCTCGGCGTTTCGACGGGACCCATGCGAAGTGGTTCGCCTTGCGCGGCGACAGGTTACGCGGGCGCGGCGAGGGCTGCGATCACTCCTGCGCCAGCATCCATTCACCCTCCGGGAAAAGCCCGTCAAAGGCGTAAGCGAAAAGCACATCATGAGGCAGGTCGTTGCCGTCCTCGTCGGTCACCCGGACCATGCCGACATCGCGGCCGTCCTCGATGCGCGGCGCGTCGAGCGGCGAGGCCATGCCGGCGCTCCAGCGCAGCGTGACGCCGGCTTCGGAAATCTCGCCCTCCTCCTGCAGCCGCGCGATCAGCCAGCCGCGCTCGCCCACGCGGACCATGCGCGCCATCGGGTGAATTCCGTGGCGCGGCATCAGCCCGGTGAACCGGATCGGGGTGTCGCGATCCTCATAGGCGCCGTAGGGGTTGCGCCCGTAGTCGCGCGGCCAGTACGGCTGATCGAGCACCTCGCCATCGGGGTTGCGCGCGCGGAAGCTATCCCAGCTCTCGGTCCAGGACGGGATCGGGCGCAGCCAGTCCCCCGCATGGTCCCCGACGATGCCCTGCCCGTCGCCCTGCTGCCACCAGCTGACCGTTTCGCGGTCATACATGATCAGGTTCGAATGCCGCAGCTTGCCGGTCACGCCGAAGCTGCGCCGTTCGCCATCGACACGGGCGTCGAAGGTCACCCCCGAATTGCATGTCGGACACCAGGTGACCGCAATGGGCATGCCGTCGATCTCGTCGTTCACGATCTCGTGCCACATCAGATAGCGGATCGGATAGGCGCGGGTGGTGTCGCCGCGCTCGACCGTCATCACGGGCTCGCGGCCGTCGATGCGGGTTTCCTCGCCGACGGGCAGGAACTGCGGCTCGAAGATTGCCGGGATGCCGTCGCGCGGGGGGCCGCCCTCGTCGATCTCGTCATAGGGCACCGTCGTCTGGGCGAAATTGACTTCGGGCCATTCGACCAGCCAGGCATGCGGGTCAGCGGCGGCCGGCGGCGCGGTCAGGCCCAGCGCGAGGATGGCGGCGGCTGCAGGCGGGATCATGCGCGGCATTCGGGACTCTCCATTGTTTCCCGCATCTTCGCGCCTGTCCGCTGCGGGTTACAGGCGCGGCCGCCATTTCACGCACAATTGAAG
>CAZMBT010000041.1:0-12222 GCA_964564395.1 uncultured Alkalilacustris sp. | reverse complement strand
CCGGCCTTGTCCTGACGTTCCTGGCGATGGCTCTGAATCTGCGCGCCCACCGCGCACTTGCGTCCGGCGCCACGCCGACCTGACCCGGGTGGAATGGTAATGCCTTGCCAGCCTCTGGAACCGCGGACGCGTGGCACCTGCCTCTTCGATGCGCATGATAACGGCGTCATCGTGTGACCCTCGGAAAAGACGTCGCGGCGACGCGCAGCGATCTGGCGGAGATCACGGTGAGTGCCGCCGATATCACGTGCGCATGCGCGGTACATCGTTCGGATCGAGCAAGAGTTCGATCAGCAGCGGCCGGTCGCGAGCTTCGATCGCCTGGATCGCGGCTTCGAGATCCTCGGAGGATTGGACCAGGATGCCCTGACCGCCAAGGGCGGTTGCCAGATCGGCGAAGGAGGGCCATTCGAACTGCGCGAGACCGGGATCCATGTCGCGATCCACGAATTGGATATGTTCCGCGCCATAGGCGCTGTCGTTGCAGACGATCACGATCAGGTCGAGGTCAAGGCGGACGGCTGTGCTGAACTCGTTCACCCCGCCCATCATGAACCCACCGTCGCCGGTGAAAAGCGCAACCGGCCGGTCCCGCGCCGCGATCGCTGCTCCGATCGCCTCCGGCTGGCCCAGGCCGATCGAGCCGAAATTCGCCGTGACCAGGAAGCTCAGCGGATCGGGGGCGGAGATGCGGCACCAGACCTCGGTCATGAAGCGGCCGCCATCCGTGGTCAGAATCCTGTCCCTCGGCAGCGCCTCTTCCAGCCGGTCGAGGGCATGGACGTAATTGACACAACCTGGCGGCGCCTTGTCGGCCTGCCCCGGAGGATGCGCCGTCAGCGTCGCTGCGTTCAGCTCTGCGGCAAAGCCGCTGGACGCAATCTCGGCCTCGTCCAGCCAGAAGACGATGTTGTCGGCGCTCAGCCCGGCATCGGCCACCAGCGCCGCATCGGGGTGGAAGTTGCGCCCGATCGCGGCCCGGTCGTCATCGACCTGCACGACGCGCTTGCCGTCCATCAGCTTGCCGCGGTCGGTGGTAAAATAATGCAGGCTGGCGCCGAAGGCGATTACACAATCAGCCTTGGCGATCACGTCATAAGCCTCGGGGGTGCTGAGCGTGCCGAAGATGTCCATGTTGGCGGGATGGTCGTTGAACAGGCCCTTGGCCTTGAGCGTGGTGGCCAGCGGCGCCTGCAGCCGCTCGGCAAGGCGTATCAGCTGATCGCGCGCTCCCACCGCGCCGCCTCCGGCCAGAACGATCGGGCGCCGGGCCGAGGCAATCATGCCGATCGCCTGGTCGTGCGCGTCGCCCCCGGGTACTTGGGCGGGGGTGCGAAAGACCGGGAACACGACCTTACGATGCTCAGCCTCCTGCCACATGAAATCTGACGGCATGTTCAGCACGATGGGCCGCCTCTCGAGCTGGGCGCGGAAGATGACCCTGGCCACATCCTCGGCCGCCGACTGCGGCGAGCGCATCTGCTCAAACCCCGCGCCGGTCACGCGCACCACTTCGCGCTGATCGATATTCTGCAGGTTCTGGGGATCCGTCACCGGCGTGTCGCCGCAAAGCAGCACCATCGGGATGTGCCCGCGGGCGCCTTCGGTCAGGGCCGTCACGCAGTTGGTCAGGCCCGGGCCATGGGTGACTGTGGCAACGCCCGGCTTGCCCGAGACATGCGAATAGGCCAGCGCCATCAGGATCGAACTGCCCTCGAACGCCGCGGGAACGAAGGTGCCGCCGCAAGAGCGCACATAGTGATCGACCATGAACAGATTGGCATCCCCCATCAGGCCGAACAGCGTATCAGCGCCGTGATCCAGAAGGGACCGTGCAATCGATTGGTGAACGTAGGTTTTTCCGTCAGCCATGTTGCCTGATCATCACTTTCTCCCCCGCCGCCGGATCGGCTTCAATCGGACCGTTGCCGGCGGCCCATTGCCACATGATGTTCGAGGGTGATCGGGCCTGCGTCAAGCGGTCTTCCGGGGCGGCATCGCTGCGCGCCACCAGCTCGGCAACGCGACCGCGCGCCCTGAATCGCCCGGAACTACCAAAGGCCAATTCTCCTGAAGGATGATGCCATACGGGCGTCTGGATTTGCGAGCGCCGATTGATGACTCGGCGGACGGGATTCCGTCAAGGTGGACTCCGTTGATGAGGAACGGGTTCCGCCGTGGTAGAAGTGCCATGCCCATCTAAAGGAACCGCCCATGTCAGACAGTTTCCTGGAAGACGTCCGAACCGCCCTTGCCGGGATCGACACCGAAGGCCTGATGAAGCACGAGCGTATGATCGCCTCGCCGCAGGGTGGTGAAATCTCCGTCGGCGGACAGGACGTGATCAATCTTTGCGCCAACAACTATCTGGGCCTGGCTGACCATCCGGATCTGATCCGTGCCGCCTGCAGCATCATGGAGGACCGGGGCTTTGGTATGGCGTCCGTCCGGTTCATCTGCGGCACGCAGGACATTCACCGCGAACTCGAACAACGGCTGGCGCGTTTTTTGGGAAAGGATGACACCATTCTGTTTGCCGCCTGTTTCGATGCCAATGGCGGCCTGTTTGAGCCACTCTTCGAGCCCGAGGATGCGATCATCTCCGACAGCCTGAACCACGCCTCGATCATCGACGGAATCCGGCTGTGCAAGGCAAAGCGCTACCGCTACGCCAACAACGACATGGCTGACCTCGAGGCACAGCTGAAACAGGCCCGCGCAGATGGCGCGCGCCATGTCATGGTCGCTACCGACGGAGTGTTCTCGATGGACGGCTACCTGGCAAATCTGCCCGAGATCACGCGGCTCGCACAAGCGCATGATGCGCTGGTGATGGTAGACGACTGCCATGCGACGGGTTTCATGGGACGGCGCGGCGCCGGCACGCCCGAGCATTTCGGCGTCGATGTCGACATTCTGACCGGGACCCTGGGCAAGGCGCTCGGCGGTGGGATCGGCGGCTATATCGCCGGTGCACAGCCGGTGATCGACCTGCTGCGGCAACGGGCGCGGCCCTACCTGTTCTCCAATTCCCTGCCACCGTCCATTGCCGCTGCCGGGCTGGAGGCGATCCGCCTCGTCGAAGAGGGCACGGAGTTGCGTGTGCGGCTCTTCGAGAATGCGGCCTATTGGCGCGAGGGTTTGACCCGGCTCGGCTTCGAACTGCTGCCCGGCGAACATCCCATCATCCCGGTCATGCTCGGCGAGGCCCCGCTGGCGCAGAAGATGGCGTCGGGCCTGTTCGAGGAAGGGGTGTATGTGTCGGGTTTCTTCTTTCCGGTGGTGCCGCGCGGGCAGGCGCGGATCCGCACGCAGATGAACGCGGCACTGACGAACGATCAGCTGGAACGGGCTCTGTCGGCGTTCGGCAGGGTCGGCAAGAGGCTTGGGGTGATCTGAGTTGAGCCCATCGAAAGACATGAAGGCACTCGAGAAGTCTCGCCCTGTCGAAGGCCTGTGGATGGTACGGGCGCCCGTGCCCGAGATCGGCCCGGACGATGTGCTGATCCGGATCAACAGGACCGGCATCTGCGGTACCGATATCCATATCTGGAACTGGGACGACTGGGCTGCGGCCACCGTGCCGGTGCCACTCATAATCGGCCACGAATTCGCCGGCGAGATCGTCGAGATCGGCTCTGACGTGACCGGGCTGAGGGTCGGGCAACGCTGCTCGGGCGAGGGGCATGTCGTCGGTTCCGACAGCCGTCAGAGCCGGGCAGGAAAATTCCACCTGGATCCGGGCACGCGCGGCATCGGCGTTGATGTTCAGGGAGCTTTTGCCGAGTATCTCAAGCTTCCGGCTTTCAACGTGGTGCCCCTTCCGGACGACATCTCCGACGACATCGGCGCGATCCTCGATCCCTTGGGGAATGCCGTCCATACCGCGCTGAGCTTCGACGTGCTGGGCGAGGACGTGCTGATCACAGGGGCGGGACCCATCGGCGTCATGTCTGCGGCCGTGGCCCGTCATGCGGGCGCGCGGCACGTGGTCATCACGGATATCAACCCCGCGCGGCTTGAACTCGCGGCCCATGTCGTGCCGTCGGCGCGGACCGTCGATGTTTCCCGCGAGGACCTGCACGACGTGATCTCCGAGTTGGGGATGCGCGAAGGATTCGATGTCGGGCTGGAGATGTCGGGCAGCCAGGCTGCGCTCGATCAGATGATCGAGGCGCTCGTGATGGGCGGCAAGATCGCTTTGCTGGGTATTCCCCCGGGCAGCTCGCCGGTGAACTGGTCACGCATCGTCTTCAAGGCGATCACGATCAAGGGGGTCTATGGGCGCGAGATGTTCGAGACATGGTACAAGATGATCGCAATGCTCCAGCATGGCCTGGATGTCAGTCGCGTCATCACCCACCGGTTCGATGTGGACGGTTTCGAGGACGCCTTTGCCGCGATGAGATCGGGGCAGTCGGGCAAGGTCGTGTTGAACTGGCGGGAGTAGAACGCTGTGAACACGCTCCGTGCGGGAAAATGGGATTTGAGGTTGTGACTGCCCGCCATGCGCCCTGGCTTGTGCCTCCATGGACGCCGCGCACTCGGGGCGCTGTGAGGCACGGGCGAGCAGTTGATCTGTGGAAGGCGCCTTGCGAAACATGACTGACCGGTCGCGTCGCCCCTCGTGCAACTGGAACAGACACTGATGCTGCGACCGCCCCCCATGGCATCAAGCAACTTCAAGCCGCCGCCTGACCACGCCGTCACCAACTTCGGGCATAGCTCTACGATGCCTGGGTTTCCCGGGCTTCCCTTGGAGTCAAGTCATTGGCAGGCAACGAAAAAGGGCAGATATGGCGCACCGGGGAGGATTCGAACCCCCGACCCCGTGATTCGTAGTCACGTGCTCTATCCAGCTGAGCTACCGGTGCGTCGCGCGTTGGGTACTCGTCCGGGCGGGGCTTTGCAAGAGCGAATTCGGGCCCTTGTCGATCAGCGTGTCATGGTGTCCGTGCCGTTCGCGCGATGCGGGACGCGGATAAGGAACGCCGTCCCGTCGGCATCGCTGCGTTCCAGTTCCAGACGGCCACCATGGCCGCGGATCAGTTCGGCGGCGATGGCGAGCCCCAGCCCGACGCCGCCCTGACGCGCATTGCCCTGGAAGGGTTGAAACAGATGGTCGCGCGCCTTGGCCGGCAGGCCGGGTCCGGTGTCGCGCACGCGCAGCCACCATTCCGCGTCCGTGTCGTCCGCCTCGATAACGACGCTGCCGCCCGTGCGGGTCGCCTCGATCGCCTGGCGGGCGTTGCGGACAAGATTCGCCAGCACCCGGAACAGCTGCTCGGGGTCTGCCCGCACCGCCAGCCCGTCGGGCACCTCGCAGCTCAGCGTGATGCCTGTATCGTCGATCGTGAGCTGTTCGCTTTCAAGAACCTCTTCCACGAAGGGCCGCAGGGTGACCCGTTCCAGCCTCGGCGGCGGTTCCTCCGCCTTGCCGAAGGCCAGTGTGCTTTCGCACAGATTGACGGCACGCGACAATGCGCCCAGAAGCTTTGGGGCGGCGCGGGCCACTGCGGGGTCCTCGCTTGCGCCGAGACGGTCTCCGAACAGCGAGGCCGTGGTCAGGATGTTGCGCAGATCGTGGCTGATGCGGGCCACGGCCGCGCCGAGCTGCGCCAGGCGTTCCTTCTGGCGCAGCGATGTGGTCAGCTGCGTCTGCAGTTTTTGCAGCGCGTCCTCGGCCTCGCACAGCTCGGTCACACGCGATGTGGGCTTGATGATGCGCGCCGAGTCTTCGGGCGCTTCCGCGTAATCGGTCATATGCGCGACCACACGCCGGATCGGTGCCACGAGCAGCCGCTGCACGGCCAGAAACAGCAGAAAGGCCGTTATCGCGGCAATGACGCCCGACAGGTAGAGAATGCGCAGACCGTAATCGAGCATCGCGCTTCGCAGTGGCGCGGTGCGCGTCGTCACCTCGATCACAAGCCCGCCTTCGGCAACCGGATCGCCGATGACGCGGATGATCCGGTCCTCGGAGTCCAGCATCGCGGCGAAGGCGTCATGGATCAGCGTCAGGGCACCCGGGTCGCGCAGGTCGTAGGTCGCGTGGATCGGTTCCGGGATCGGAGAGGACAGCACGAGTTCGCGCACTGCATCCCGGCGCAGGGCGACATTCAGGACCCCGGCATTTTCCAGCAGCTCGTGTTCAAGCTCCTCGCTTACCATACCTTCGCCGGCGAGCAGGGCAAGCGAGGCGATCTGAGCCTGTTCCAGCCGAGTGTGCAGATAGTCTTCGCGAAACCGCGCCACCGAGGGGACGAAGATCAGCACCTCCGCGATCATCACGAAGATGATCGTGAGCATCAGGAAGCGTCCGGAGAGCGAATTCAGAAACATCTGCGTGCCTTGCTGTCAGGCCAATCAGGGCAGTACCTTCTGCACCAGCCGAACGATACGCTTTACGCGGGGGTTCTCAAACAGCCGCGGAATGAAATAGGCGCCGGCTGCGCGCTTGTTGATCTCGCCGAGGGAGGGGTAGGGGATGACCATACCGGCGATCTGCCCCATCTTCATGCGCTGCGCGATTGCCAGCGCCCAGACCCCGATCAGCTCGCCGGCCTGCGCCCCCACGATGGTTGCGCCGACCGGCCGGCCCTTGTGGATCATGACCTTGATGAACCCCTCGGTTCGTGCCTCGGCGCGGGCGCGGTCGTTCTCGCGGTAGTCGAAGCGCACCACCTCCAGCGCAGCCCCGTGACGTGCCAGGGCGTCGGCTTCGGTCAGTCCGACCTGCGCCAGTTCGGGGTCGGTATAGGTCACCCAGGGAAGATGGTCGCGCCGCGCCCGTGCGGGCAGACCGAACAGCATGGAACGGATCACGATTCCGGCATGATAATTCGCGACATGGGTGAACTGTTCCTGCGCGATCGCATCACCGATCGCATGCACGCGCCGATTGCTGCTGCGCAGCCGCGAATCCACGGTAATGGCGCCCTCGGCATGCGCGACTCCTGCGGCGTCAAGGTCGAGCCGGTCGAGCGCCGCGCGCCGCCCGGTCGCCAGCAACAGATGCGATCCATGGTAGCTGCGGCCATCCTGCGACCGCAGCATGATGCCGCCCTCGCACGTGGCGACCTCCTGCGCCATCGCGCCCTCGACGATCTCGATGCCTTCGTCGCGCAGCTTCTCCAGCACCAGGGCTGCGGCCTCCGGGTCGTCGCGGGCCAGCGCTGTCGCCCCTTCGATCACCGTGACGGCGCTGCCCAGGCGGCGATGCGCCTGCGCCATTTCCAGCCCGATCGGTCCACCGCCGAGGATGAGCAGATGCTCGGGCCGCTCGCGCAGCTCGAAGATCGTTTCGTTCGTCAGGTGCGGCACGGAGCCAAGGCCGGGGATCGGCGGCACCGCAGGGGCTGACCCTGTCGCCACCACGAAGCGCCGCGCGCGGATGACATGGTCACCCGCCTGCACCTCGCGCGGGGAAATGAAGCGGCCGTATTCCGTGATGACCCGAACGCCCAGCGACTCGAAGCGCTCGACGCTGTCATGCGGCGCGATATCCGCGATGACGGCGGCGACGTGATCCTTGGCAGCGCCGAAATCGACGCAGGGCTGCGCGCTGCCGACGCCCAGCCCGCCCCGCATCGCATGTGCGCGCTTGCCGGCAGCCAGCAGCGCCTTGGACGGAACGCACCCGAAATTCAGGCAGTCGCCCCCCATCTTGTGCCCCTCAAGGAGGACGACGCGCGCGCCCATCTGGGCCGCCCCCGCCGCGACGGACAGCCCGCCCGAGCCGCCTCCGATGACGCAGATGTCGGTGTCGATATTCTTCATCCTAGATGACCTTCTTGCGAAACAGGCGAATGACGATCGGCAACGCGGCCAGCGCTGCCAGCCCGAGGATCGGCAGCAGCACGTGCGTCTCGAAGATGACGCCCATGTCGGGTTGCTCGCCGGTCTCGAACAAGCGGCCGAGCCCGTCCCCGACCGATGTGAACACAAGCCCCCCCGGGATGATGCCGAAAAAGGTGGTCAGCGCGAATCGGTGCAGCTGCACCCCCATGAAGGCCGGGATCAGGTTGGCGACGAAGAACGGCACCACCGGCACCAGTCGAATAAGAAGCAGAACGGATATCTCGTTCTCGCGAATCGCCTCGCGCAGGCGGCGGATTCGTCCCTCGCTCGCGTCGATGCGGGCCGCGAGGCGGTCGCCGAAGCCGATTCTCGCGGCCAGGAACACCAGGACCGCGCCGATGGTCGCCGAGGTGACGGTAAAGAAGACACCGGGGAACACGCCGAACAGGAATCCACCTGTTAGCGTGGACAGTGCTGCACCCGGCAACGAAAACGTCACGATGACGACATATGTCGCCATGAACAGCCCGACCGCGAGCAGGTAGTGCGCATCCCGCAATGCCAGCAGCGCCTCGCGATTCTCACGCAGCGTTTCGAATGCGAGGTAATCGCGCAGCGTGACGGCGCCGATCACGGCGCCCGCGAGGATGATGATGATGGGCAGCCGCCGGAGCAGCGCCGATTTTTCGGTGTCCCGAGTTTCCTGCATTGTCGCGATGAACCTTTGATGTTGAGCGCGGTCAACATGCGCGCCCGGCGCGCCGGGCGGTAGGGGGGTCACGCGAGCTTGATGCAGGGTGAAACCGTCGAGCCGTTGTGCAGCCCGTTGCGTTGACTTGCGCGGCGCGCTGGCCTAGAGACCGGCGTGAGCACCAATCGGGCGGGCGTGACGACGCGCCGTGCGACCATGCCGCCCCGATCTTTTCTTGAGGAACCGAAGCGATGAAGCGCACATTTCAACCCTCCAATCTGGTCCGCAAGCGCCGCCACGGGTTTCGCGCCCGCATGGCCACCAAGGCCGGCCGCAAGATCATCAATGCGCGTCGCGCCCGCGGGCGCAAGAAGCTGTCGGCCTGAGGGCCGGCCGGCAGGCGTGCCTACACCGCTGTGTGACGCGGTCGAAATTCCGCGATGCCGCGCCAACGGCGCCAACGGGGCGCCCCCGATCACCGTCCTGCGCCGCAGGGCGGATTTTCTGCGTGCCGCGCGCGCTCGTCGCAAGGGGGTCGCCGGGCTCATGCTGCAGGCACGGCGGCGGAGCCAGGACACGGATGACGGGGCGATTCGGGTCGGCTTTACCTGTTCGCGCAAGGTCGGCAACGCGGTCACCCGCAACCGCGCCAAACGGCGCTTGCGTGCCGTCGCGCGCGACGTGCTGCCCCAGCATGGCAGGCCGGGCTGGGACTATGTTCTGGTCGGGCGCCCCGGTGTCACTGTGACACGCGATTACGGTGCGCTGCGGGCGGATCTGCACGCGGCCCTGCGGGCCGTTCATGGCCCGAACACGCTCGAGCGCAGGTCATGAGCCCGCTTGCCCGCATCCTGTCGCTGCCGGTTCGGCTTTATCGGCTCGTGCTGTCGCCCTGGGTGGGGCATTACTGCCGGTATCAGCCCACATGCTCGGCCTATGCGCTGGAGGCGCTGGAGCGTCATGGCGGGGTGAAGGGCGCGTGGCTCACGCTGCGCCGCATCGGGCGGTGTCACCCGCTCGGAGGGCACGGCTATGACCCCGTGCCGGGCAGCGCCGACGAACCCGACCGGCACGAGACCTGACGACAACCCGGACGGCATGCGTGCCGCACAGCTGCGCGAACACCCCGCGCCACCCGCGCGCCGACGATCAGGACGGAGGTTCCATGCTCGACACAGCCGACGAAGTGCCGCCTCTGCTGGCCGGTGCGCCGGAAACGACCGAGTTTCGCAAGCTGCGCAAGCGGATCATCCGTGAGACGCGGACCGCGATCGAACAGTATGCGATGGCCGCGCCGGGCGGTCGCTGGCTGGTGTGTCTTTCGGGCGGCAAGGACAGCTATACCCTGCTGGCCGCCCTGGTCGAGCTGAAATGGCGCGGGCTGCTGCCGGTCGAGTTGCTGGCGTGCAACCTCGACCAGGGGCAACCGGGCTTTCCCGCGACGGTGCTGCCCGATTTCCTGACCCGCATGCAGGTGCCGCATCGGATCGAGTATCAGGACACCTACTCCATCGTCACGGACAAGGTGCCGCAGGGGCGCACCTATTGCGCGCTCTGTTCGCGTCTGCGGCGCGGAATACTGTATCGCATCGCACGCGAGGAGGGGTGCACGGCGGTGGTGCTGGGCCATCACCGCGACGACATTCTCGAAACCTTCATGATGAACCTGTTCCATGGCGGGCGCCTTGCGACCATGCCGCCCAAGCTGCTGAACGAGGAAGGCGATCTTTTCCTGTACCGGCCGCTTTCGCTCATTGCCGAGGCCGACTGCGCCGCATTCACCCGGGCCATGGGGTATCCGGTCATCCCCTGCGATCTTTGCGGCAGCCAGGACGGTTTGCAGCGCCAGCAGGTCAAGGCGATGCTGGACGAGTGGGAGGCGCGCCACCCCGGGCGGCGCCAGATCATGTTTCGTGCCCTGATGAATGCCCGCCCCTCGCATCTGCTCGATACCGGGCTGTTCGATTTCGCGGGGCTGGCGAAGGCCGGCGACGAAGACAACTAAATCGAGACAATTTCGACCGATTTTCCTGAGGCGCGTTAACCGGCCCTAACGGCATCGTAGCTAGCTTGGCGGCACGGACCGATCCCGCCACGCCAGAGGTGCGACGCCATGACACCGCCCGATTCTGACAGCCCGTTACGAACTACGCTGGGATTCGCGCGCCGTCCCGAGTTGCTGGCATTCCTGCCGGCCCTCACGCTTGCGGCCTACTGGCTCGGGGGCGAGGCGGCGCTGATGGTGACGGCGCTTGTCGTGCCGATGATATATGCCGGTGCCGGCATCCTCGACGCGCGCGCCGCCTCCGCCGGCGCTGCGACGGCCGGAAAGGGCGCGCCCAGCCGCGAGGCTGTGACCGGACAGCTCGACACGCTGCTGCTCACCGCCGAAACGACCGGGCGGAAAACGGCGTGCCTGGTGGTGGAAATCGACGCGGCGGCGGCCGGGGCGCGCCATCACGGACCCGCAGTGTGGTCCGACATACTCGATCTTTGCCATGCGCGGCTGTGCGGGGCGCTGCGGCAGACGGATACGGTGCAGCGGCTGGATACGACGCGCTTTGTGGTGACGCTCGCACCCTCGCGCCGCGCCGACCTCGAGAGCACGCTGCAGGTGGCGGAAAGGCTGCAATCGGCGCTCGCCGAGCCCGTAAGCATCGACAGGGGCACCGCACATGTCACGGGCTCGATCGGGTTCTGCCTGTCCAGCCGCCGGCCCGGCGATGGTGGTGCGGCGCTTCTGGGCGCCGCCGAACAGGCCGCGCAACAGGCGCTGCATAACGGACCGGAGGGGCTGCGCTCATTTGCTCCCGAGGGGGCTGCGCCTTCGGGTGTCGCGTATCCGTCGCGCGAGGAGCTGGAGCAGGCGCTCGACAATGGCGAGATCCGTGCATTCTTCCAGCCGCAGCTCTCGACCGATACGGGGGCCGTTACGGGGTTCGAGGCACTGGCCCGGTGGCTGCACCCGGAAAGCGGCGTGCTGCTGCCGAATGCGTTTCTGCCCGCGCTTCAGCAGGCCGGGCTCACCGGCCGGCTCGGCGAACTGATGCTCCGGCAGGCGCTTAATGCGCTGCGCGACTGGGAACGATCCGGCCTCCATGCGCCGCGGGTGGGGGTGAATTTCTCTGGCGAGGAGCTGCGCGACCCGCGCCTTGCCGACCGTATCGAGTGGGAGCTCGACCGTTTCGCGATCGCGCCGGACCGTTTCGTCCTCGAAATCCTGGAGAGTGTCGTGGCCGGGCAGGACGATGCGGTGATCGTTCAGAACGTGACACGACTCGCGGATCTGGGATGCGGGATCGACCTCGATGATTTCGGCAGCGGCCAGGCCGCCATCGCGGGAATCCAGCGCTTCGCGGTCACGCGCATCAAGATCGACCGTGGCTTCGTCACGCGCATGCATCAGGATCGCGAGCGCCAGAGAATGGTCGCCGGCATCCTGTCGCTGGCCGAGCAGCTGCAGCTTGAAACCATTGCCGAAGGGGTCGAAGACAGCAGCACCCACGCCCTGCTGGCCCAGCTGGGCTGCCGGCATGTGCAGGGCTTTGCGATCTCTCCGCCGCTGCCGTTCGAGGACAGCCTGCGCTGGGCGCATGATCATGAACGTCAGCTCGCCCGCGCGCCCCGGCTGGACAACCGGATCGGGTGATCGCGACGGCGTGGTGCGCGTCGAATCGGGGAAAACCGCTTGACGTTTGCAGGCGCACCCTGTTGAACCTGCGCCGAATGCT
>CAZMBT010000040.1:0-12377 GCA_964564395.1 uncultured Alkalilacustris sp. | reverse complement strand
TGTTCGACGCGTCATGCAGCGCCCCGGACGGCATCCGCCGCCAGCGCCCGGGCGCGATCGCCTCTGCCGCCGCCGCCAGCGCCGCCTGCATCGTGTCATCCATCGCGACGGGCTCAAGCCCCGTCATCGTGCCGTAGGAAACACGCAGCCCGCGCGTCTGCGCGATCTCTTCCGCGGTTTCGCGAATGATCTGCTCCATGCGCGCAAGGCGCGCGGCGTCACCGTCGCGCCACTGCATCGAGAAGGTCGCGGTGCCCGGCACGATCGAGGACGCCCCCGGATGCAGCTCGACATGGCCGATGGTCCAGACGGTCGCGGGGCTGACGACATCCGCAAGCCGCGCGTTCAGCGTCTCGTTGAACGCGCTGAGCCCCTGAAACGCGTCATGGCGCAACTGCATGGGTGTCGTGCCGGCATGGTTGTGATGGCCGTGAAAGGTTATCCGCATGTCGCGGATGCCGACGATGGACTCGACCACCCCGACCGCCTCACCGGCCGTGTCGAGCGACGGCCCCTGTTCGATGTGACATTCCATGAACCCTGTAAAGCGCGCCGGGTCCAGGAAATCGCCGCTGACGCGGTCGGCCATCCGCGCGCGCGCATCGGCCAGGGTGACACCGTCGCTGTCGCACAGCGCATCGGCCTCCCGCAGGCCGAGCCCGCCGGTCCAGACCGTGCTGCCGGTGGTAACGCCGAAGCGGCCTTCCTCATCCTGGAAGGAAACCACCGAAACCGGCGGCCCGCCTGCCGCGCGCGCCGTGCGTGCCACCTCCAGCGCCGCGATCACCCCCAGCGCCCCGTCGAGCCAGCCGCCTTCCGGCTGGCTGTCGGAATGCGATCCCAACAGCAGCCCCGGCCCGTCGGCCAGTCCGAACAGGTTGCCCATCGGATCGAAATACGGTGCCAGCCCGGCTTCGCGGAAAGCGCCGGCCAGCCAGTCGCGCGCCGCGATATCGGCATCCGAATAGGCACGCCGGACCACACCGCGCCCCGAAGCGCCGAAACTGCGCAGATGGTGCAGATCGGCCAGAAATCGCTCGGGCGACGGTGTCATTGCAAGCTCCATGATCCGTTTCGCGGGGTGCAGGAAACGAGGGGGTCGGGGGAATCGCGACGCCTCGGCGCGCGAAGCGTGGCTCAGAGGAAATCCTCCTCCACATCGCTGACGGAGATGCCCATCTGCTCCAGCCCGTATTCGAGATTCTCGGCCAGATGCGGCATACCCATGAGGTATTCCGCTGTCGGTGTCGAGGCTTCCTGCTGCGCGACGCTGACCGCCTCGGCGAAATCTTCCGCCTCGAATGCGCCGCGCCCGACCCAGGCCAGCGCGACCAGGTTCGCCTGCTCATCGACATTCAGCGCGCCGATGAACTCGTGCAGCTCGCGCTCCGCCATCCGGCCTTCGCGCGCCTGAAAGATGACATGAACGACCTTGCGGGGGCTGATTTCCAGCATGAGATCCCTCCCGGTATTGCGCACGCAGTGTCGCCCGCGCGCCTGCGCGGTGCAAGCGCTTTCGGCTTCATCAGCCGTGGCGGCCGAAGAGCGGATAATAGATCCAGTCGGGCAGAAACTGGCTGCCCCGGAACAGCCAGGAAAAGGGCGCCGGAAAACTGCGCTTGAAGCCGCCGGAATCCATATGCTCGAAGATGACGCGGGCGGCATCCTCGGGCTCCATGATCTGCGGCATCGTGAAATCGTTCTTTGCGGTCAGGCGGGTGCGAATGAACCCGGGATTGGCAAGCTGCACACGCACCCCGGTACCGCGAAGATCGGCGTGCATGGATTCGGCAAGATGCATCAGCGCCGCCTTGCTCGAGCTGTAACCGATCGACCCCGGCAGGCCGCGAAACCCCGACAGGCTGCCCAGCAGGACGACGTGCCCGCGGTCGCGGGCGACCATGCGCGGAACCGTGGCGCCCAGAACGCGTGCCGCGCCGGTAAAGTTCACGTCGCACATCTGCGCGACTTGCTCGGCGTTCCACTCGCGCGCGCCCAGCGGCCAATACACCCCGGCGCAATAGATAACGCCATCGACATCGCCGGCCTCCTGCGCCGCATCCGCAACCGACTTGTCGCAGGTAACGTCCACCGGCACCGGCCGAGCCTTGCCCGGCAGTTCGCCCGCAATCTCATCGAGACGGTCCGCATTTCGCGCGCTCAGGACAAGCTCGATGCCAACGCGGCTCAGCTGATGCGCCAGCGCGCACCCCAGCCCCTCGCTTGCGCCTATCAGCCAATAGGTCTTGCCGGTCCAGTCGGTCAATTCTGCGCCTTTCTGACAGTTGCAACCAATTCGGCGACCTTAACACCGAATTTTCGAAACTGGCTACGGTTGATGATGGCCCCATCCCCCACGAGGTACATCCAGTCCACAGTGTCGAGCACATGGCCGCCGGCACTGTCGGGCAGGCGAATCCGGTAGCGCAACTGCACGGCATTGCCGGACTGCGCCCCCGCACCGTCGCCGATCACATCCTCGGCCCGCGCCCTGATGCGGCCGTCCTCGCCAAGTGTCAGCCGCCAGGAACGTTCCTGAGTGGTGCCGCTGTCATAGCGAAAACTCTCGCGCAGCGTGCCTTCGTTGCCCTGCCAGATCCCCTCCATCCGGGCGGTGAACCGCGACACCACGCGCCCTGTGGGACCGAAGATCACGCCTTCGCAATCCAGCGGCCCGTTCAGCGTCTCGCGGATGTCGAACCGCGGCGTCGCACCGGCATAATCCGCCGGGCGCTGAACCGGGAAATCCGCGAATCGACTGCGCGCCCACAGGAGGGCGAACGCGATGGCGCAAGCGCCGATAAGGGTCAGGAAAAGCTCCATCGTCAGTCCTCGTTCAGGGGGGTGAAATACAACAGCGTCATGGCCACCACCTTCAGCGCACAGGGCACTGCGGCGTACAGCACGCTCAGCGTGAGCAGCGCGGCGGGCGGGTTTTCCCCGCCCGCCGTGAAGCCGGACGCTTCCAGCAGTGGCAGCAGCGCGATGGCCGCAACGGCCAGCGTGAACTTGGTCACGAAGCTCCACAGCCCGAAGGCAGCGCCCGCCTCCGGTGAGACGACGGACATGCGTCGGGCAAACAGCGCAGCCAGCAACGTCAGATCCGCCCCGATCGCCGCGCCGGACGCGACACAGATCACGGCAAATACGGCCACGTCCCCCGCCCCGAGAAACCCCGCAAAGCCAAAGGACAGAACGGCCAGTGCCATTCCGGCCAGAAGCGTGCGCCGCGTGCCGAAGTGCTGCGCGGCGCGCGCCCAGCCCGGGGCCGAAACGGCCGCCGACAGGAAGAACAGGATCAGAAGCGGCCCCTCCCAGCCCGGCGCCGCGAGCCGGCTCTCCACGAAGAACAGAAACAGCGTCGAGGTCACCGCGACCGGCGTGGCATTGACAAGCGCGACGATCAGCAGCCGCCGCGCCGCGCCGTCGCGCAGCACCGCGGCAAAGCCCGCGACCGGCGAGGGCACATGAACAGCCGACCATTCGCCATCCATCACGACCACCGAAAGTGCGGCCAGCACGACGAAACCGACGGCAAAGCCTGCGAAGGGCGCGTCGGTGACCAGGCTGAGCACGGTCGGCGCCGCCGCGGCAGCACACACTCCCAAGAGCGCACCAGTCTCGCGCCACGCGGCCAGCCTGACATGCCCCGCCCCCGCCATCGCGATCGCCTTGCGCACGCCCTGCGCGTAGAAGACGATATTGAGAAAGCTGAAGGCACTGAACAGCACGGTCAGCGTGATGGCGAACCACAGGACCGGCGCGACGGGCGCAGGCACCGCGAACAGCCCGAACATCGCCAGCGCCATCAGCGTCGCGGCCAGCGCGACCGCCAGCCGCCGTGCCCGCCCCGTCGCCCCGGCCAGCCAGCCCAGCACGGGATCCTGAACGAAATCGATCAGACGCAGGGCGAAAAGGACGGTGCCCAGAAGCCCCAATCCGACGCCGTATTCGTCAACGTAGAATTTCGGTGCGTGGATATAGATCGGAAGCCCCGCCATCGCGAGCAACCCGCCGAACAGCGCGAAGCCCGGCAGCCGCCGCTCGGCCCCGGCAGTCGCGCCCGTTATCGAAGCAAGCGTCAACGGCTCACCTTCGCGTCATGCGGTTGCGGACGGTGCCTGAAGGTCGCGCCCTTGGCCCAGAGCTTGAGCGCCTGCCAGTGGATCAGCGCCAGGACACGCCGGGTGCCCAGCGGACGGCGCAGCATCGCCTTCATGATCTCGCTGTTCGTCAGCGGCCTGCGCGGCCCGGTCAGCGTCGCGACCAGACCGCCGGAGCCGCGCCGGTAGTCGATCACGATGTCGACCCGCCCGGGCCGGATATCGAAGCGGAACCGGTAGTCGCCCTGCATCCGCTGAAAGGGCGAGACATGCATCATCTTGCGCGCATGCAAGACATCTTTGCCCCGGATCGGCGCGAGATCGTCATGATGGCACAGATACCAGTGCCGGTCGCCATAGGTGTTCGTGACCTCTGCCACGGCCACGCGCAACCGGTCATCGGGATCATGGCACAGCCAGAAACTGACCGGGTTGAAGCAGTGTCCCATCACACGCGGCTGCGTCAGCAGCAGGAGCCGCCCCTGCGTCACCGCCTGCAGCCCGTGATCCGCCAGCATCCCGCGCAGCCCGGCGGCGCCCCGCCCCTGCCCCGGCGGCCCGCCATGGTCGCGGTCCAGGACCGTGACAAGGTTGGTACCATTGCGCGAAAAGAGCATCGGTGCCGCCCCGGTATGCTCGGGATCAAGAAGCACGCAATCCATCGAATAGGTGAATCTGTTGCGTACCGCACCGCGGCGTCCGTGGAAGCTGTGCGCCCGGATATGCTCGACCGCCTGCGTCACGCCGCGGCCATGTCGGCGGACGGGGCGTCGGCCCTTGCGGCCATCGCCTGCACGACATCCGCCGCGCTGGCAAAGCCGTCCTCGTGAAAGCCATTGCGCATCCAGGCCCCGCAGAACCAGGTGTTGCGGGTGCCGTTCATGTCGCTCAGCGTTTGTTGCGCGCGCAGCGCCGCGAGGTCATAGACCGGGTGATGGAAAGTGGTCACGTCATGCACCAACTCGTCGCGGATGCTGCGCGTGGAGTTGAGCGTGACGAAGAGGGGGTCGTCCTTCGGGATCGGCTGAAGCGAGTTCATCCAGTAGGTCAGCCCGATTCCAGGTCGTTGCACGTTACCGTCCTCAGAATACACCCAACTTGACCAGACACGCCGGCGGCGCGGCATCAGCGCGGTGTCCGAATGCAGCACGGCCTCGTTGGGTTGAAACCGGATGGCGGACAGTGCCGCATGTTCGGCGGGTGAGGGGTCGGTGAGCAGGGCCAGCGCGTCGTCCGCATGTGTGGCGAACACCACCTCATCGAAGGCTTCCCAATCGCCGCCCTGCGGCCGGATGCGCACCGTATCATCCCGGCGCGTGACCGCGGCCACCCGACAGGCGGGGCGCAGTTCGACCCCCTGCGCCTCGAGGCGCGCCGACAACCGGCGCACATATTCGACGGACCCGCCGCGCACCGTGTACCACTGATGCTGCCCAGTATAGCTCATCAGGGCGTGATTGCGGAAGAACCGCACCAGCGTTTCGGCAGGAAAGTCGAGGACCTTCTGCGTCGGGGTGGACCAGATCGCCCCGGTGAAGGGCAGCAGGTAGCGGTCACGGAACCAGCTTCCGGTGCCGAGATCGCGCAACAGATCCGCAATCGTCATGTCGGCGTCGCGCACGGCCGCGGGCGCCCGCGCATTGAACCGCATGATGTCGCGCAGCATGCGCAGAAAGCGCGGATCGACGAGGTTGCGACGCTGCGCAAAGATCGCTGCGGGGCTGGCCAGCGCGTACTCGAAACGCCCCGCTCCGAAGGATGCGCCGAAGCTCATGTTGCTGGGCGCGACCGGAACGTCGAGTTCCTCGAACAGCGCGGTCAGGCGCGGATAATTCACACGGTTGAAGACGATGAAACCGGTATCCACGGGCTGGTCGCCGCGCTTTCCGGCCAGAACAGTGCGTGCATGGCCGCCGAGCGACGGCGCCGCCTCCATCAGGACGACGGTGTGGGTCGGCGCGAGCAGATGTGCGGCCGCCAGCCCCGATATGCCTGCGCCGATAACAGCGACCCGCTTTCGTGCCCCCGGCCCGGATGTTTCCAGCATGCGTTTGAAACCCTTGTTTGCTTTGAAGTGATACGGGGCGGTTCCGCAAGTGGATCAGGCACCATGGGCGTGTCGCGAAAAAGAATCCGCCGGAAATTCTGATCCGGCCGCAAAGGCCCGGCGTAACAACGCCATGATCTGTGTTGCCAGACCTCTCGATAATCCGAATGCATCCGCGGGTGATGGGCGCTATGCTCGGATTGCGTTGAACGCGGACGGGGGCTGCAAGGAACGAATGGAGCGTGAACAGGACATCGCAGAAGCCGAGTGGGTGGGCCATATGCGACGCATTCGCGACGATGCGGACACAACTGCCTTTGCGGAACTCTTCCGCCATTTCGCGCCGCGCGTGAAGGGCTTTCTGATGAAGGCGGGCGCGTCCGAGGCGGTGGCCGAGGAGTGCACGCAGGACGTCATGGCAACGCTGTGGCGCAAGGCAGCGCTGTTCGACCCGTCGCGCGCCAGCGTCGCGACCTGGGTGTTCACGATCGCGCGGAACCGCCGCATCGACACGCTGCGCAAGCAGCAACGCCCCGAGCCGGAGGATCTGCCTTGGGGCCCCGAGGCTGAACCGGATCAGGAGGATGTGCTGGCGCTGCAACAGGAAAGCGGGCGGCTCGCCCGTGCACTCGTCGAGCTGCCGGAAAAACAGCGCCACCTGATCGAACGCGCCTATTTCGGGGATCTGACACACAGCGAGATCGCCGCGGAGACCGGATTGCCGCTTGGCACGATCAAGTCGCGGATTAGATTGGCGCTCGAACGGCTGCGCCACGCAATGTCGTAAGGAAGACGTCGTAAGGAAGACCATGACCATTCGTCACCACCTCACCGATCAGCTTCTGATGGCCTACGCCGCCGGCGAGTTGCCGGAGGCATTCAGCCTCGTCGTGGCGACCCATGTGTCGTTGTGCGATGAATGCCGCGCGCGGCTGGAGAGCTTCGAGACACTCGGCGGTGCGGTGCTGTCGCAGACCGAAGGCGCGACGCTGGCGGATGACAGTCTGGCCGCGACGATGGCGCTCATCACGGAAGGCGACACGGACACCGCGTCGCGCCCCCGCCCGCGCAGGCGTCAGGGGATCTTTCCGGCCCCGCTGGCGGAATATGTCGGCGGCGGTCCCGATGCAGTGAAATGGCGCCGTATCGGTGGGGGTGTGCGCCAGGCGCTGTTGCCGGGAACGGACGACACGCAGGCGCGCTTGCTGCACATTCCGGCCGGGGTGGCGGTGCCGGAGCACAGTCATCGCGGCATCGAGCTGACGCTTGTCCTTCAAGGTGCCTTTCGCGACGAATACGACCGGTTCGGCCCCGGCGATGTCGAGATCGCCAGCGAAACGGATGAGCATACCCCGATCGCCGAGCCGGGCCTTGACTGCATCTGCCTTGCAGCCACCGATGCGCCGCTGCGGTTCAATGCGCTTCTGCCGCGCATCGTCCAGCCCATCTTTCGGATCTGAGACCGTGCCGGGCGTTCCGGTAGCGACCCTCCGGGCGGGCAGGGGGACTCAACGCCGGCCGAAAAGCCGCTCGATATCGCTCAGCTTGAGTTCGACATAGGTCGGGCGACCATGGTTGCATTGCCCGGAATGCGGCGTCGCCTCCATCTCGCGCAGGAGCGCGTTCATTTCCGTTGCCTGCATGCGCCGCCCGGAACGCACCGATCCATGACAGGCCATGCGCGACAGCACCGCATTGATGCGGTGCTCCAGCACGCCGCTGTCGCCGGTATCGGCAAGCTCATCCAGGATATCGCGTAACAGCGCCGCCGCATCGACCTCGCCCAGCGGCGCAGGCGTTTCGCGCACCGCGATGGCGCCCGGGCCGAACGCCTCGATCACCAGGCCGAGCTGCGCCAGCTGTGGACCCATCTCCTGCAGCAATACGGCATCAGACTGCGACAGCTCGACGACTTCCGGGATCAGCAGCGCCTGGCTGGCCACGCCCGATTGCCGCATCTGGGACTTCAGCCGCTCATACACCAGGCGCTCATGCGCGGCATGCTGATCGACGATGACCAGCCCGTCCGTCGTCTGGGCGATGATGTAATTCTCGAAGACCTGCCCGCGTGCGGCGCCGAGCGGCAGCGCGGCCTCAGTGGGCGATGGCGCTTCCTCGGACTCGACGCGCGCGGAAGGCGCGGCGGCATCGTCAGCCGCCGGCGCCGCCGCTTCCGGCTCGGCGAATCCTTGCGGCGCCTGCCA
The DNA here is from genome assembly GCA_964564395.1 of uncultured Alkalilacustris sp. GTDB lineage: Bacteria > Pseudomonadota > Alphaproteobacteria > Rhodobacterales > Rhodobacteraceae > Alkalilacustris. The sequence continues at coordinate 4,023 of CAZMBT010000040.1, read as the reverse complement.
GGCGCGTGCCGCGCCCAGCGTTCCCTGCGCCGGTCGGTCCATCTGATAGATGCGCGGCCCGGCCTCCGGCGCAGGGGTCCGCACCGAACCGAGCGCCGCACCCGCGACCGTGGACGCCGTGCGGTGCCCGGCTTGCGCCAGCGCATGCCGCAGCCCCGACACGATCAGCCCGCGCGCCGCAGCTGCATCGCGAAACCGCACCTCGGCCTTTGCCGGATGCACATTCACATCCACCAGCTGCGGATCGCAATCGAGAAACAGCGCCGCCGCGGGGTGGCGATCCCGACTCAGGAAATCGGCGTAGGCGGCGCGCAACGCCCCGATCAGCATCCGGTCACGCACCGGCCGGCCATTGACGAAGAGATACTGCGCCACGGCCGATCCGCGCGAATAGGTGGGCAGGGCCGCGTATCCGGTCAGTCGCAGTCCGTCGCGTTCGGCGTCGATGGCCAGCGCATTCTCGACGAACTCCGTGCCGATAAGGCGCGCCAGCCGCGCGCGCAGCGCGTCGAACAGATCGCCGTTCTCGGCTTCGACGCGAAAGACCTCGCGGTCGCCACCGCCCGAAACATCTCGCAGCGTGAAGGCGACGGCCGGCTCCGCCATCGCCAGACGGCGCAGGATATCCGAGATGGCTCGCCCCTCGGCGCGGTCGCTGCGCAAAAACTTCAGCCGTGCCGGCGTGCCATGGAACAGATCGCGCAACTCGACGATGGTTCCGCGGTTGAGCGCGGCGGGCCGCACCACCCCGACATGGCCGTCATTGATGGCAATCGCGGCGCCGTCCCGCCCGTCGATCCGCGATGTCAGCGTCAACCGCGCCACCGCGCCGAGCGAGGCCAGCGCCTCGCCGCGAAACCCGAAGCTGCGAATGTTCAGAAGGTCCGAGCCGTCGATCTTGGATGTCGCATGCCGCGCCAGCGCCAGCGGCAGATCCTCCGGCGCGATCCCGCCCCCGTCATCGGCGACACGGACAAGCGTCTTGCCGCCATCGGCCATCGTCACATCAATGCGCCGCGCGCCCGCATCGAGAGCGTTCTCGACCAGTTCTTTCACCGCAGAGGCCGGCCGTTCCACCACCTCGCCGGCGGCGATACGATTGATCGCCGCCTCATCGAGCTGACGGATCGCCGCGCGGGAATCGTCTATGTTGGGGTGCGCCACAGCCATTCCACAAGCGATAGCATGCCAACCCCACCATGCCAAGGTCAGCGGCGGCTGCGCGCCGGTCACAGCCCCTCGGGCTGACCCACGACGACGAAATGCAGACGCTCGGGGTCGAACAGCCGCGCGGCGACCGCGCGCGCCTCCTCTGGCGTGACAGCCTCGACCATGGCATTGCGCTCCTCGATATAGCTGGCGGGCAGGCCCTGCGCCTTGAAACTCGCAAGCAGGCGGGCAATCGAGGCGTTGCCGTCAAACCGCAGCGGGAACTCGCCTGTCAGATAGGTCTTGATGCGGTCGAGCTCGTCCTCCGTCGGCCCGTCCTCGGCCATGCGGGCCCATTGTTCACGCAGCAATTGAACCGCCTCGGCCGCCTCGGCGTTGCTCACCGACAGGCGCCCCTGAATCAACGCGCTGAGCCGCATCGGCGACAGCCCCGTGCCGACACCGTATGTCAGACCGCGTTCGGAGCGCAGCTCGCGCATCAGCCGGGTTCCGAAGCGCCCGCCGCCCAGCACCTGATTGACGACGAAAGCGGGAATGAAATCCGGGTCGTCGCGCGGCAGCCCCTCATGCCCGAAACGGATGACGGCTTGCGGACCATCGAAAGGCACGACCGTCACCCCGGCGTCGAGCTGCGGAGTCACCGGCTCAGGGTCCGGCGCGCCCTGCGCGGGCAGATCGCCGAGCAGCCGGTCCAGAACCGCCCCGAGGTCTTCGGCATCGATATCCCCGGCCGCACCGACATGAACACGGCTGCGGCTGAGCGCTCCTCCATGCGCCGCAACCAGATCCTCACGTGTCAGCGCCGCGACCGAGTCCTCGGTGCCCTCGGCCGGGCGACCATAGGGATGATCGCCGAAAGCGACCTGGTCGAAGTGCTGCGATGCCAAGGCATTCGGATCGCGCGCGTCCGAGCGAATACCCGAGATCACCTGCGCACGCACACGCGCCATGGCGTCGTCGTCAAAGCGTGGCTCAATCAATGCGCTGCGCAGCAGGTCCACCGCCGCATCCATGTTCTCGGTCAGGAATCGCGCCGACACCGACACATGATCCTGCGAGGCACTGAAGCTGAAGCGCGCGGCCAGATCCTCGCGTGCCGCGGCGAAGGCCTGCGCATCCAGATCGCCTGCGCCTTCCTCCAGCAGCGCCGTCATCAGGTTGACCGCCCCCTCGGCACCGTCCGGGTCGAGCGCAGCACCGCCTTCGAACCGCAACTCGAGCGCGACGAATGGCAGCGAGTCTTCCTGCACCAGCCACGCATCCACCCCGCCTGGCGACGTCACTTCCATCATGTCGGTCTGCGCACGCAACGGCAACGCCGCAAGGGTCACGGCAACGGCCAGGAAAGTACTGCGCATCATTGGTCCGCCTCCTGCTGCGCATCGGCTCCGGTCAGAAAGCCTGTCACATGGTATCCGTCAAACAGTGCACGTGCCGCGGCCATGACATCATCGGCCTCGACCGCGTCGATGCGCTCGGGCCAGCGCACGACATCCTCGACGTCGAGCCCGACGCTCAGTGCGGTGCCGTATTCGCGCGCCCGGCTCTGCGCGCTGTCGCGCCGATAGATGTCGGAGGCGCGCAATTGCAGCTTGGCACGTTCAAGATCTTCGGACGCGACACCCTCGGCCAGGAATGCCTCGATAACGCGCTCCATCTCGGCTTCCGCGTCGTCCAGCCCGACCCCGTCCACCGGCACCACGGCCAGACCGAATGTGCTGCCGTCGCGGTTCGTGGGGCTGTAGAAGGCGTTGGTCTGCAGCGCGATCTGCGCCTCGAACTGCAATGCCCGCGCAAGTACCGAAGTGGTAGAGCTGCCCCCGAGCACCTGCGCCAGCACGCGCAGCGCCGCCGCTTCGTCCTGATCGCCGGGACGGCGCGCCGGGGCGTGATAGTATCGCATCAGGTAAGGCTGCGCGACGCGGGGATCGGACATCTCGACGCGCCGGTCGGACAAGGCGCCCGGCTCCTGCGGGCGCGGATCGGATGCAACGCCGGTGGCCGGGATTGCCCCGTAATGCGTCTGCGCAAGGTCGCGCACCTCTTGCGGGGTCACGGCCCCCGCGACGACGAGCACGGCGTTCTCGGGCCCGTAATGGCGCTCATAGAACTCCATCGCATCCGCACCGGTCAGGCCCTCCATCTCATGGCGCCAACCGATGATCGGCAGTCCGTACGGGTGGTTCTGATACAGCGTGGCCCGCATCTGTTCGCCGAAAAGCCGGCCGGGCAGGCTTTCGACGACCTGTCCGCGCTCTTCGAGGATGACGTCGCGCTCGGGCAGCCACTCGGCCTCGGTGAAGGCCAGGTTGCGCATGCGGTCGGCTTCGAGTTCCATCATCAGCTCGAGCCGATCCGCGGCAACGCGCTGAAAATAGCCGGTGTAGTCCCAGGACGTGAAGGCGTTGTCACGCCCGCCCTGCGCCTCGACGATATCGGAAAACTCGCCCGGTGCGCGCGTCTCGGTTCCCTTGAACATGAGGTGTTCCAGAAAATGGGCGATGCCGGACTTTCCCGGCGGCTCGTCGGCTGCACCGGCGCGGTACCAGACCATATGCACCGCGACGGGCGCGCGGTGATCCTCGATCACGACGACATCCATGCCGTTGTCGAGATCGAAATGCGTCACATCGGCCTGGACCACACCGCCCGTCAGCAAGAAGATTGCGGACCACCCCGCTGCGAATATCCGGCGCATGCATCCTCCGACACGGCTGTTTCTCAGGGGTACGAGATACGTTGCCTGACGCCGGCTTCAACCGGGAATCCGGCGTATATCAGTCCGATACGGCCGGCGCGGCAGGAGTCCGCGCACCGGCGGCGCGCCAGCGTTCCAGCTCGCGCTGGCGATCC
>CAZMBT010000039.1:0-12550 GCA_964564395.1 uncultured Alkalilacustris sp. | reverse complement strand
GCAGCGGTGCCTGCGGATCGGCGGGGCGGGGCCAGATCGACAGCCCCTGCCGCGCCAGCGCACGCCAGTCGAAACGCGGCCCCGGATCGCGCTTGCGGGTCGGCGCCATGTCGGCATGGCCGATCACCCGATGCGCCGGCACGGCCCAGCGTTGCATGATGTCCGAAAGAAGCGCCTCGAGCGCGCGCATCTGCGGCGCACAGAAGGGATGGGTGCCGGGATTGGCAAGCTCGATGCCGATCGAGCGCGAATTGACATCATCGACATCCCCCCAGGCGCCGGCGCCCGCATGCCAGGCACGACGCGATTCGGCGACGAGCTGCCACACCGTGCCGGATTCCGAGATCAGGTAGTGCGCGGACACCGCCGCAGCCGGATCGCAGAGCCGTTCATGCGCGGCGGCACAGCTTTGCATGCCGGTGTAATGCAGGACGACAAGCTCGGGCAGCGCTGCGCCGCGGCGCGGCCCGTGATTGGGCGAGGGATACGGGTCGCTCAATCGCCGGCCCGCGCCGCGGCGCGATAAGGTTCCGGATCCCACCAGCAGGCGAAGCCGTCGCCGTTCGGGTCGAGCCCGCGCGGGTCACGCTCGGGGCCGCCACGGCGCAGAAAGTCTTCCTGCGCCTCCTCCTGCGTGTTGTATTCGGCGCAGTTGCGCTGAAACCGGCTTTCTGCAAAGAGACCGCTGCGCTGATAGACCTGCTCGCCGACACGGTTGGTGGTATTCAGGGCATAGGCGACGATGTTCGGCGCATCATGCCCCGAACGATCCGGCAGCGGCTCGGGAATGATGGGCTGCAGGCGGTCGGCATCGCCAAGCGCCATGTCGTCGTCCAAGGATCGTTCCGGTGCCTCGCCTTCGCGGCGCAGTACATCCTCGTAGTCCTGGTCGTTGACGATGGCGGCCGGCACATCGCCGGAGCCGTCTTGCGACCCGCCCGCAGCGTCGTCGCCGCGCCGCGACCCGATCGCGGCCAGCGCGTCGCGGGCGATGCGCGCGCCGTCATCTTCCGCCAGCGCGGTGTCACCATCCCCGGCGTCCATGTCCGCCATGGCCGACAGTGGCCGGCCGACCTGCTGCCGCGCCTGCTCGCTGTCCTGCGCCTGTTCGGCGCCGCCGCGCAGACGCGCCTCGCGCTGTTGCGCGTAGCTGTCGTAATCCTGAAACCCGACCCCGGCGGCCGAGTCCGGGATGGTGGGCTGACAGGCGGCCAGCGCCGTGAGGGCAAGCGTGGTGAAGATCATACGCATGGCATTGTCCGGTTCGACGTTCATCGCGGGGTCTCTACCACCATTTCGACGGTGTTGAAACGAAACCGGCGGCGCGCTCCAGCACCTCGGCGGTATTCAGCAGATCGCCCTCCTGCCAGGGCTGCCCGATCAGCTGCAGCCCCAGAGGCAGGCCGCGCCGGTCCAGCCCCGTCGGCACCGCGATACCGGGCAGGCCGGCCATGTTGACCGGAACTGTGAAGATGTCGTTGAGATACATCTCCACCGGGTCCGCATCGCCGATCTCGCCCAGCCCGAAGGCGGCCGAGGGTGTCGCCGGGGTCAGGATCGCATCGATGCCCTGTGCGAAGACGGTGTCGAAATCGCGCTTGATCAGGGTGCGGACCTTACGCGCGCGGTTGTAATAGGCGTCGTAGAAGCCGGCCGACAGCACATAGGTCCCGATCATCACGCGCCGCTGCACTTCGGTCCCGAAGCCTTCGGCGCGGGTCTTTTCATACATCTCGGTGATGCCGTCGCCCGCCTCGAGCGCGGCCCTGTGCCCGTAGCGCACACCGTCGTAGCGCGCCAGATTTGACGACGCCTCGGCCGGTGCGATCACGTAATAGGCGGGCAGGGCGTATTTCGTGTGCGGCAGCGAGACATCGACCAGCTCGGCCCCCGCGTCACGCAGCATCTCGGCGCCCTGCGCCCACAGCGCCGCGATCTCTTCGGGCATGCCCTCCATCCGGTACTCGCCGGGAATGCCGATGCGCTTGCCGCGGATATCGCCGGTCAGCATGGCCTCGAAATCGGGCACTGCGATATCGGCCGAGGTCGAATCCTTCGGATCATGTCCCGCCATCGCGCCGAGCATGATCGCGGCGTCGCGGACCGTGCGTGTCATCGGTCCCGCCTGATCGAGCGAGGAGGCGAAGGCGATGATGCCCCAGCGCGAACACCGCCCGTAGGTGGGTTTCAGCCCGACAGTGCCGGTGAACGCGGCCGGCTGACGGATGGACCCGCCGGTATCGGTGCCGAGCGCGCCGTGGCACAGCCGCGCCGCGACCGCCGCTGCCGACCCCCCCGAGGAGCCGCCCGGCGTCAGCGCGGCGGCGTCATCGGCGCGCCGCCATGGATTGACGGCATTGCCGTAGACGCTGGTCTCGTTGGACGAACCCATGGCGAACTCGTCCATGTTGAGCTTGCCGAGCATCACCGCGCCGCTGTCGCGCAGCTGTGCCGTTACGGTTGATTCGTATTCGGGTCTGAACCCGTCGAGGATGCCCGAGGCCGCCTGGCTCGCCACGCCTTCGGTGCAGTAGAGATCCTTGACGCCGATGGGGATGCCGCACATGGCGGGCGCGTCGCCGCGTTGCAGCCGCGCATCGGCCGCATGCGCACGCTCGAGCGCGATCTCGGGTGTCTTGTGGACGAAGGCATTGAGCGCGTCGGCGCCGTCGATGGCCGCGACCGCGGCTTCGGCCAGTTCGACCGCAGTCACGTCGCCGCGCCGCAGCGCGTCACGTGCTTCGGCGATGCTCAGTTCGGTCAAGTCGCTCATTCCACCACCTTCGGCACCGCGAAGAAGCCCTCGCGCGCATCCGGCGCGTTCGACAGGACCCGATCGGCCATGCCGCCTTCGGTCACCACATCCTCGCGCCGCTTGAGTCGCATCGGCGTGACCGATACCATGGGCTCGATGCCTTCGACATCGACTTCGCCAAGCTGTTCCATGAAGGTCAGGATCTGGGACAGGTCGTCGGACAGCCCGGGCAGCTGGTCTTGCTCGACCCGGATGCGGGCGAGCTTCGCGACGCGGCGCGCGGTCTCTGTGTCGATGCGTGACATGGTCGCTCCGTTCAGTCTTCGCGCGCCGGTTTAGCCCTGTGCGCCCGCCCCTGCAAGGGTTCCGGCGCGCCGCCGAACCCCGCAGATGCTTGCAGGTCGCCTCGCGCCGTCAGGAGGCCCCGCCGTTCGGCGGGGCGTGATGCGGATGGCCGCGTCAGGGCCCGGATCGGGCGCTCATGTGACGCCGATACACCTCGATCATCCAGCCGAGCATCACCGCATTGAGGATATGCCACAGAAAATGCGTCCCGATGGGGATGATGGCGCAGACCGCACCGTCGAGGGCCCGAAAGGTCAGCGATACGGCGAGGATGCCCGCCCCGATCAGCAGGCCGCGCGCCGTGTGCGGGTGCCGGCGGTGCAGATAGAGCCCGTACAGCACGATGAGCAGAGCGACGGCGGCGTAGGCGCCATTCGCGCCGATTCCGCGAATCAGCTGCTCCAGCCCGGCTGACACGCCGATGGCATAGGGCAGGAACAGCACCACGGCCGCGAGCGCCCAGTACCACGCCAGCCCCACGAAATCGCGCGTCGCGGCAAAGACGTAGATCAGGATGAACACCAGGATCGGCAGCACATCCATGAGCCCGGCCCAGCGCGTGGCATGGGTATGCCAGAGAAACGACCCGATGCCGATCGCCGTGAGCGTTGCGACCAGCGCCCAGGCCAACGGCAGCCGCGCCCCGCGCAGGCGCCAGGCACAGATGGCCGCCGCTATCAGAAAGGCGCAATTGGTCAGCGCATTTACAGGTTCCGCCCAATAGCCGTGGTCGCCACGTTCGCAATAGGCGATGATCTGATCGCTCCAGTCCATGTGACACCGTTAAACCATCTGTTAGTCTGTCTGCAGCAGGAAAGGGAGAGCGCAATGAGAATCACGTGGCTCGGTCATGCCGGTTTTCGCATCGAGATGGGGGGGCAGGTCCTGCTTGTCGATCCCTGGGTGAGCGGCAATCCGTCATTTCCCGAAGACAGGCGCGCCGAGGCGATCCGCGGGGCGACACATATCCTGCTCAGTCACGGGCATTTCGATCATGCCAAGGATGTGCCGGGGATCGCGCGCGAGCTGGGCATTCCGGTGCTGTGCAAGGTCGAGCTTGCGAACCTGCTGGAGAAATCCGAGGGCATCGAGACGACCGGTTTCAACAATGGCGGCACAGTGGCGGCGGGGGATGTCAATGTCACCATGGTCGCGGCGACGCATTCCTCATCGCTGCAGGGCGATCAGGGGGCGGTTTATGCCGGCACCGAGGTCGGCTTCATGATCGAACATGCGGGCCGGACGATCTACTTCTCGGGCGACACCGACGTCATGGCCGATATGGGCGTGTTCCAGGAGTTGCACGAACCGGAAGTCGGGCTGCTCGCGGCAGGTGGACATTTCACCATGGACATGAAGCGCGCCGCCTTCGCCGCCCGGCGTTTCTTCGACTTCAAGACGGTGATCCCGTGCCATTACGGAAGCTTCCCGCTGCTGGAGCAGTCGGCCGAGCCGATGAAGGCGGCTTTGCCGGGGGTGAACGTGATCACCCCCGAGGTCATGCAACCCGTCGATCTGTGACCGACCGCTGCACCGCCGCGCCGAGCGGCGCCGCAGCCCGCGCGGGTCAGCGCTCGATCTGGCGCGACAGCGCTTCGGCGAGCTGGTCGCGCCGGATCGGCTTGGGCAGCGTGTCCAGAAATCCGGCCTGCCGGTAGCGTTCGACCTGATCGGTCATCACATTGGCTGTTGCGGCGATGGCACGCGGTTTCGCACGCCCGGACCGCGCGGCCTCGCACAGCATGGTGCGCAGGGCTTCGGTGCCGTCCATGACCGGCATCGAGATATCGAGGATGATCAGATCGAAGTCCCGTGCGCGCCAGAGCCGGCAGGCCTCGGCGCCGTCGCAGGCGAACCATGCCGTGATACCGAGACGGGCAAGCATGATCTCGAGGATCTTGCGGTTGGTGGCATTGTCCTCCGCCACCAGGACCTCGCAGCCACTGAACTGCGCTTGCGGTGGCGCCGGCGCGGTGCCCGTCGGGGCCGGCCGCTGGCGCGTTTCGGCAGTGATCCCGGTGATCGGGGCCGCCAGACGCAGATCGACGCGGGTGCCTTCGCCGGGGGTGCTCGAAACGCTGATCGTCCCCTCCATCATCTCGACCAGGCGGCGCACGATCGACATGCCCAGACCGGTTCCGCCGAAACGACGGGCGGTGCCGGATTCGGCCTGTTCGAAGGCTTCGAAGATCCGCGTGCATTGCTCTTGCGTCATGCCGATCCCGGTGTCGCGGATGGAAACCGCGAGATATGCGGGGTGCTGCGCCTCAAGTCGCAAGGTGACGCTGCCCGCCTCGGTAAACTTGACGGCATTGCCGACGAGATTGTTCAGGATCTGCATGATGCGCGTTTCATCCCCGAGGCGCATCGTCGGGGCGTCGCCGTCATGCACGGTATCCAGCGTGATCCCCTTGTTGCGTGCGCTGACCGAATGGAGCGCGTCGATCCGCCCGAGCAGGTTGGCAGGGTCGAAGGGGCGGACGTCAAGGCTGAGCTTGCCGGCCTCCACGCGCGCCAGATCGAGAATGTCGTTGATCAGCGACAGCAGGCTGTTGCCCGAGTTCCGGATCGTCTCCAGCATGCTGCGCTGGTCATCGTCGCGCGCGGTCTCGACCAGCAGGTCCGCCATGCCGAGCACACCGTTCAAAGGGGTGCGGATCTCGTGGCTCATATTCGCCAGGAACTCGGATTTCGCGCGATTGGCGGCTTCGGCGCGTTCGCGCGCCTCGACCAGCTGGGTGACATCCGATCCGACACCTCGGTATCCGGCGAAGTTGCCATCGGCATCGTAATACGGACCGCCATTGATACGCAGCCACATGACGCGGCCCCCGCGCGTATGGACGGGATAGACGAAGTCGCTGAACGCTTCGCGCGCGGCCATGCGCTGATGCAGCTGCTGCCAGTCGGGGGAACCGGGGTGCCGCGGGGTCGCGCGCAGCCGCTCCTCGATCGTGTGACCGATATGGGAGGCGACCGAAAGACCGGTGATGCGTTCGAGGCCGGGCGAGATATAGGTGAAACGCAGATCGCTATCCTGTTCCCAGAACCAGTCGCTGCTCACCGCCTCGATATCTATGAAGCGTCCTTCGGCAAGGCGCTGCTTGCGAATGGCGGTCTCCAGATCGGCATTGGTGCGGTGCAGGGCTTCGGTCTGTTCCTTCTCGGCTGTGACGTCGAGATGGATCCCCGACATCACGGCCGGCGCGCCCTGCGCATCACGAAGCGAAACGCGTCCGCGCGACAGAACCCAGATCCAGCCCCCGTCCCGGTGTCGCAGCCGAAAACGGTGGCTGAACTGCTCGATCTCGCCCGAGAAGACCTGATCGAGCTGCGCGTGAAGGGGGGCCATGTCGTCAGGGTGACACAGCGCCTGCCAGGTCTCGATGCGCATCGGCGCCAGATCCTCCAGCCGATAGCCGATCATCTCGGCCCATCGCGCATTGATCTCGTTCAGGCCCGTGGCGATGTTCCATTCCCAGGTGCCGACTTCCGCGCCCTCGATGATGGCCTCCAGGCGGCGCTGCGCGATGGTGAGCTCGGTCACATCCGTGCGCAGGCCGACGCGTCCACCATCTGCCGTCGGCATCTCGCAGATGCGCAGCACCCGACCATCGGCAAGATGCTGGATGACGGCATCGCTTGCGGCACGATGCTGCGCGAGGCGTTCGCCGATCCAGCTTTCCTCGCGCCCGATCGCGTCGGCGATTTCGCCCTGCGCAACGGCGCGGCGCAGCAGGTCTTCGAAGTGCGCACCAGGAACCATCGCCGGTGCGGTCCTGGGGTACATCTCGCGATAGCGGTCATTGACCAGCGCCAGCCGGTCCTCGCCGTCGAACAGCACGAAACCGTCCTGCAGCGCGTCGATCGCTGATGCCAGGCGTGTCCGCGCGGTGCTGGCGTCGGCCTCGGCCCGGCGCGCCTTTTCGCGGGTCCGGTAGAGTTCGGTGATGTCCGCCTGCGCGCCGATAAAGCCGATGTGCCGGCCGGCGCTGTCGAAGCGCGGCTGGATCTCGAGCTTGATCCAGTACTCTCGACCCGACCGGCTGCAATTGAGGATCTCCGCCGAGACGGGTTCGCGCGCGCGGATCGCACGCCCGATGCGCGTCACGGTTTCGGGATCGGTGCGCTCACATTGCAGGACATCACCCGGCTTGCGCCCGCGGATCTCCGCGAGGGTCCATCCGGTCTGCCGTTCGAAGGCGGCGTTGACCCATTCGATGAGCCCGGCCCGGTCGGAAACGATCACGAGATTGCCGGTCAGTCGCGCGACCTCGCTGAGCCGTTCCAGTTCGCGCAGCTGCGCCCGCGCTCTGGTGATGTCGCGTACCACGAAGACATAGCCGCCGATGTCGCGCGGCGCGGCCGAGACCTGATACCAATGTCGCCCGTCAGGCAGATCGAAATGGAACTGCCGGCCATTGGAGTGACCCGTCGCGGCCACATCCGCGATCGCGGCGCGGGCGATGGCGGCGCCCTCGGGCTGGAATACCTCTTCAGGCAGTTTTCCGATCAGTTCGCGGGCGATGCGGGCATAGGCGGTCTCCTGCCCGGCGTGATAGCCGGTGAAGCGGCCGTCGGTATCGAGCTCGAGTACCAGATCGGGCATGGCGGCAAGGGTCGCGCGAAGGTCGCTCTGCGAGGCGCGTGTGCGCGCGCGCGCCGCCGCGACCTCGGCGGTGGCGGCACGCCGCTGGATCACGGTCGTGATCATGTTCGCGACCGACTGCAGCAAAAAGACCTCCTCTGGCGGGAAGTCGCGATGGCGGCGCACCGTGTCGAAGCCCATGAAGCCGTACAGCTTGCCGTCATGGCGCATCGGCACCACAAGCAGCGACTTGATGCCCTGCATCCGCAAGCTCGGCTTCACAGCGGCATCGTCCGGCAACGCGTCCACGTCGGGAAGGCAGACGGCGTCCCCGGCCTCGAACCGTGCGCGCCAGCCATCCAGCACCGCAACATCGAGGTCCTGCAGCGTCGGGATCATCGGCTCGGCGCGATCGACGATCCACTCATGCGTGGTGTCGATGCGCGTCGCGTCGCGCACTCGGAACACATAGGCCCGGTCCGAGTTGCAAAGCACTCCCAGCCGCGCCAGAACCGCATCGATGGTCGAGTCCAGATCCTCGGGCGCGGCCCGCAGGAGATCGTTGAGCAACCCGACGACGTGCCCCTGAACGTCAAGGAGCCTGCGGTTCCGCACGGACGGGGGGGTCATGGGGTTGGGCACATCATCTGGTCCGGAGTGCCGCGCCGCGCCGCCGCCGCAGGGCGGGCGGATCGCTGTCCCAACGGGGTCGCCCTTGCCTCACATGGCCTCCAGTCGCTGCACGATCATCCTGCCTGTTTGTGTCTCCCACCGGTAAATGAAGGATTACCAAATGCCGGCACCAGCGGCGTCGCCCGGCACCGGATGCGCGCTTCGCGCCTCCGAGCGCGGCCGGGCGGCTTGGCCGGACCCGGCCTCGGCTTCCTGGCCTTGTTCGCCGCTCGGTCGATTGTCACAATCCGGCCGCGGCACTGCGAGAGCCGCGGTGCCGCGCCGGTTCACTTGATTCACAAATAATGTTGCCTGCGGATCGGCAGGCTGAAATGCTATCGTGTCGTCGTGCCCGCGCACAGCGCCCGCGCGCCGGCGCCAGGGCTATTTCGACAGCCGCCGCCGGCGTTCCCAGGCGAACATGAGCGCCGCTGCCGTCGCCGCGATCGCGAGCAGCCCGGTCGACGCGTCGATCTCCGGAACCGAGGCGACGGGCGTTGTGCCAGAGCCGCCCCCGGCCCCTGCGAGCAGTCTCTCAAGCCATCCAGCGAACATGATCCACCTCTTTGAAATCACTTCCAAGCCATGATTTGGTCACAATCCATGGTCTCATGGCAAGCGGAATCGCCGCATGATGCCCGAGTTGCGCCTGAATCGATGATCTTTGTGGCCCTGCTTCATCCGGCGCGGACACAATCCGGTCTCGGGTGCAAGATTTTTCAGCGTATGGAAACAGAACGTCCGGCATTCGTGCCGCGGCGCCGGGCTCCCGCGATTTCTGATTCGTTCGCTTCAGGGGGGGCGATGTCCGTCGTGGCGCAGCCTGGCAGGATTCATGTGCCGCAGGCTGGGTGCCGGGCTGCGGTCGGCTTGTCGAGGGCGCGCACCGGGGGCAGCGCTGTTCATTTCCCGTCTCAGCAGCTAACAGGCGTTGCGAATGGCATGTCCTGTGGCGAGTGGGTAGCGGGTGCTTGCTGTCCGAAGGCGGGATTCGATCCGTGTCGGGCGGTCGTGGTCTGAGCGGGCATGCCGCTTCGAGGCCCGGGCGCGTCGGGAGTGCACCGGAAGGTGGTGGTCCCGAATGCCGCGCGGGGCGTGCGGTTGAGCGAGGAAAGGACCCGGCATGGAGTTGCTGTCGATCGAGTTCGCCGTCATAGGGGCCATCCTGCTGGCGGCCGGTGCGCTGACCGGGGTGCTTGCCGGGGTCTTCGGGGTGGGCGGCGGTGCCCTGATGGTTCCGGTGCTGTTCGAAGTGTTCGGTATCCTCGGGGTGGAGGATGCGGTGCGGATGCCGCTTGCGGTGGGCACGTCGCTCGCGATCATCATACCCACCTCGATCCGATCCTATCTGAGCCACCGCGCCCGGGGGGCCGTCGATGTGGCGCTGCTGCGCGTGTGGGCGGTGCCGATCGTTCTGGGGGTCTGCGCCGGGGCGGTTCTGGCGCGTTACGCCCCGCCGGAGGTGTTTCAGGGCGTCTTCGTGGCGGTGGCGGGGCTGAATTCGGTGAAGCTGCTGTCGGGGACAAGGCGGTTCGATATCGCTGATGATCTGCCCGAAGGGGTGTTGCTGCGCGCTTATGGCGGATTGATCGGGCTTCTGTCGTCGCTGATGGGGATCGGTGGCGGCCAGATCGCAAACATCATAATGACGCTGTATGGCCGCTCCATCCACACCGCGGTTGCCACCTCGGCCGGGATCGGCGTGCTGATCTCGGTGCCGGGTGCGCTGGGCTATGCCCTTGCGGGGCTTGGGCGTGCGGGCCTGCCGGCGGATGCCATCGGCTTCGTGTCGCTGATCGGGGTGATCATGTTCATCCCGACAACCGTTCTCACAGCCAGCCTCGGCGTCAGGCTCGCCCATTGGCTGAGCCGGCGGGCGCTGGAAATCGCCTTCGGGCTGTTCCTTGCGCTGGTGGCGTTGCGCTTCCTTTACGCGATCCTGTTCGGATAGGGCGGAACGGCATCGACCAATCCCGACACGCCCCGGCCGGGCGCCGGGCGCGCTTGTCTGCGACGCGGCTGTCCTGTAATGGCGGGACGGCGTCGCGCCTTGTCAGCGACCCGCATCATTCGAAGCCGGTATTTGAGCGGGGATCCATGGATATCGAAGGCACGACATTGCCGGATGTGGTGATCGTGACGCCCCGGCGCTTCGGGGATGCGCGCGGCTGGTTTTGCGAGACCTGGAACCAGGCGGCGCTGGCGCGGGCGGGGCTTGAGACGCCGGAGTTCGTGCAGGACAATCATTCCTTTTCGGCGCCGCGCCACACCTTGCGGGGGCTGCATTATCAGCGCCCGCCGCATGCGCAGGACAAGCTGGTGCGCTGCTCGCGCGGGCGCATCCTCGATGTGGCGGTCGATGCGCGCAAGGGCTCGCCGCATTACGGGCAGTGGGTCGCGGTGGAGCTGTCGGCCGAGGACGGGCGCCAGCTTTATGTGCCGAAGGGGTTCCTGCACGGCTTCGTGACGCTGACCGAGGACTGCGAGGTGCAGTACAAATGCACCGATTATTACGCGCCCGACTGCGACGGCGCCGTGCGCTGGGACAGTGTGGGCATCGAGTGGGGCGTGCGCGATCCGATCCTGTCGGACAAGGATGCGGCGGCGCCGGACTTCGCGGCGTTCGAGTCGCCCTTCACATATGAGGCCCGCGCATGAAGATCCTGGTCACGGGTGGGGCGGGGTTCATCGGCTCGGCGGTGGTGCGGCTGGCGGTGGCGCGCGGGCACGACGTCGTCAATCTGGACGCGCTGACCTATGCCGCCTGCCTCGACAATCTGGCCGGGGTCGCGGACAGCCCGCATTACGCGTTCGAGCATGCCGATATCCGTGACCGCGCCGCGCTGGATCGTATATTCGCGACCCATGCGCCGGATGCGGTGATGCATCTGGCCGCCGAGAGCCATGTCGACCGCTCCATCGACGGGCCGGGCGATTTCGTCTCCACCAACATCACCGGCACCTACAACCTGCTGGAGGCCGCGCGCGCCTATTGGGACGGGCGCGGCCGGCCGGAGGGGTTTCGCTTTCACCATGTCTCCACCGATGAGGTGTTCGGCAGCCTCGGCCCCGAGGGCGCCTTCACCGAGGACACGCCCTATGACCCGCGCTCGCCCTATTCGGCCTCAAAAGCGGCGAGCGACCATCTGGTCCGCGCCTGGTTTCATACCTACGGCTTGCCGGTGGTCATGTCGAACTGCTCCAACAACTACGGCCCCTACCAGTTTCCCGAAAAGCTGATCCCCGTCGTCATCCTGGGCGCGCTGGCGGGCCAGCCGCTGCCGATCTATGGCGACGGGGCGAATGTGCGCGACTGGCTGCATGTCGAGGATCACGCCGATGCGCTGCTTCTGGTGCTGCGCGAGGGCGCGCCGGGGCGCAGCTACAATATCGGCGGCGAGAACGAGCGCAGCAATCTGGAGCTGGTGCGCGCGCTCTGCGCCATTCTGGACGAACGGCGCCCGAAGCCGCAGGGCAGCTACGCCGATCAGATCACCTTCGTCGCGGACCGGCCCGGCCATGATGCGCGCTATGCCATCGACCCCGCGCGCATGCGCGCCGAGCTGGGCTGGCGGCCGTCGGTCACGGTGGAGGAGGGGCTGGCGCGCACCGTGGACTGGTATCTGGCCAATGAAGCCTGGTGGCGCGCGCTGCAAAGCCGCGACGGGGTCGGGCAACGGCTGGGGGTGGGGGCGTGATGCTCGTCTTCGGCAGGACCGGCCAGGTCGCGAGGGAGCTGGCGCGGCTGGCCCCCGACGCCACCTTTCTGGGCCGCGACGCCGCCGATCTGGCGGACCCCGAATCTTGTGCGCACGCCATCCGCGCGCACGCGCCCGAAGCGGTGATCAACGCCGCCGCCTACACCGCCGTGGACCGCGCCGAAGACGAAGAGCCGCTGGCCACCGTCATCAATGGCGACGCCCCTGCGGCGATGGCGCGCGCCTGCGCGGCGTCGGGAATTCCGCTCGTGCACATCTCCACGGATTACGTCTTTGACGGGGCCGGCGATGCGCCCTTCGCGCCCGATCATCCGACCGCGCCGCTGGGGGCTTACGGGCGCTCGAAACTGCGCGGCGAGGCCGGGGTGACGGCGGCGGGCGGCGCGCATGTGATCCTGCGCACCTCCTGGGTGGTCTCGGCGCATGGCAGCAATTTCGTCAAGACCATGCTGCGGCTGGGGGCCGCGCGCG
>CAZMBT010000038.1:0-12817 GCA_964564395.1 uncultured Alkalilacustris sp. | reverse complement strand
TCTGCAGATATGCCGGGCGCTTGTTCCGGAAATCGATGTAGTAGGAATGCTCCCATACATCGCAGCCCAGCAGCGCGGTCTGCCCGAAGCACAGCGGGTTCACGCCGTTCTCGGTCTTGGTGACCTTCAGGCTGCCATCCTTGTCCTTGACCAGCCAGGCCCAGCCCGATCCGAACTGTCCCACACCCGCGGCCGCGAACTCTTCCTTGAACTTCTCGACGCTGCCGAAGGCCTCGGTCAGCGCGCGCTCCAGTTCGCCGGGCATCTTCTTCTCGCCCGGGCCCATCATTTCCCAGAACTGGGTGTGGTTCCAGTGCTGCGACGCGTTGTTGAAGATGCCGGACTGGGCGACGGCCTTGGGATCATAGGTGCCCTTGACGATTTCCTCGACGGGCTTTCCCTCCCACTCGGTGCCGGCGATGGCCTTGTTGCCATTGTCGACATAGGCCTTGTGGTGGATGTCGTGATGGTATTCCAGCGTCTCGCGGCTCATGCCGAGATCAGCAAGCGCATCGTGGCTGTAGGGCAGATCGGGAAGTTCGAAAGCCATGCTTCACGTCCTTTCTTGTTTGCACATTCGTCGCGGGAAATAAGAGACTTATCGCCAGCAAGGTCAAGCCCCCCGGCGGCTGCGCCGCCGCATGCGCAACGCGGTCACCCCACCGGCAGCAGCGCCGCGCCGACGCGACGGCCTTCCGACAACAGCACGTTGTAGCTGCGGCAGGCGGCCGGGCTTGCCATGATCTCCACCCCGGGGCCGGCCGCCTCGATGGGTGCGCGCAGGGCATCGGGGATATGCGCGATCTCGGCACCGGTACCCACGAACACGACGTCGAGACGCTCGGCCACGGCGACGATGGTATGCGGGTCGTCCAGACCGCCCCACGCATAGGGCCCGCCCGGCATCACCAGCACCGGCCCCTCATGCAGCTGTCCGCCGACCCGGAAGAAACCGGGCCCGTAGCCGTCGATGGGCACGCCACCGTCGAAATCAACTTCGTTGAGCCGCATGCACCCCCCGATATCATTGCCAGACCGGCAGCCCGGCCAGCGCCGCGAGCGCGATCAGAAGATAGGCGACGCGCCGATACAGCGTCTCGCCCTCAGGGCGGAACATAGCAGCCCCGGCGATATTGGCCAACATGAATGGCGGCGTCATGATGAGGCCGAGCATCACCGCCGTGGCGGCCAGATGTCCCATCAGCCAAAGCGTCAGCATCATCATGATGTTGGACGCCACAAAATAGATCATGAAATTGCCGCGGATCGTCGCCGCCGGCAGGTCGCTGGCCATGTAGAACAGGATCACCGGCGGGCCGCTCATTCCGGTGCTGCCGCCCAGAAACCCGGACAGACCGCCGGTCGCGACGGGCACCGCCCCGCCGCGCGGGCCGCGATAGCGCCAACCGCCGATCAGCAATGCCAGCAACGCCATCACCAGCAGCGCCACCGTCCATTGAAACCCGTCCACAGGCACACGCGCCAGCACCCACAGACCCAACGGAAGACCCACGACCATTCCACCGCACAGGCGCAGCAATTCGCGCGGAGAGCCGTCGCGAAAGGCGCGCGGAAGGTTCGGCAGCGGGCCAATGAAATCCATCACCACATACACGGTGATCACCCAGATGGGCGGGATCACCGTCGCCGCCATCGGCACGAAGACGAGTGCGGTGCCGAACCCCGTAAAGCCGCGCACAAGCCCTGCCAGCACCGTTGCGATCAACAGCCATCCCAGCCCCGGCGTCGCCAGTGCTGCCTCGACTGCGCTCACGACTCGCGCTTGGCCCCCTTTGCGAACTGCGTACCGGCGGTATCGCTTTCCGCCTTGCTCCAGTCACGCTTGGTGCCGAGGAAAAGCAGAACCGCCGCGGCCACATAGATCGAGGAATAGGTGCCGATGATGACGCCCCAGATCATCGCGAAGACGAAGCCGCGGATCACATCCCCGCCCAGCACGAACAGCGAGATGAGCGCAAGCAGCGTCGTCACAGAGGTCATGACCGTCCGCGACAGCGTCTCGTTGACCGACAGGTTCAGAACCTCGCGCAGCGGGCGCTTCTTGTATTTGATGAGGTTCTCGCGCACGCGGTCGTAGACCACCACCGTGTCGTTGAGCGAATACCCCACGATGGTCAGAAGTGCCGCGATGATGGCCAGGTCGAAACGTATCTGCAGTAGCGAGAAGATGCCGAGGGTCAGGATCACGTCATGCGTGATGGCGGCGACCGCACCCAGGCTGAACTGCCACTCGAACCGGATCCAGATGTAGAAGAGCACCGCCACCAGCGCCAGCACAACCGAGACGATGGCGGCCTGGATCAGCTCGCCCGAGACCTTGGGCCCCACCGATTCGACGGACTGCACGCGCAGCGTCGGATCGACCTCCTGCATGGCCGCGGCGATGCTGTCGATCACTTCGGGGCTGACGCTTTCCTGCCCTTCCTGAGCCTGAACGCGCACCATCGCGACATTGCGATCATCGCCGAAGGCGGGGTCGAAGACTTCGGTGATTGCCACATCGCCCAGATTCAGCGGCGCGATGGCGTCACGGTACGCCGCCACATCCACGGATTGCTCCGCCTCGGTGCGGATTGTCGTGCCGCCGCGGAAATCGATCCCGAAATTCAGCCCGACAATCGCGACCAGAAGCACCGACAGAATAATCGCGACGAATGAGCCACCGACGGCGTAGCGCCAGGGCGCCAGGAAGTCGATGCGTGTGTCCTGCGGGACAAGTTTGAGTCGCATGGCTGATCCTCAGATCGCAAAGGTTTTCGGGCGTTTGCGCTCGAACCACATCACCACCATCAGGCGCGTGATGAACAGCGCCGTGAAGACCGAGGTGAGAATGCCGAGGCCAAGCGTCACGGCAAAGCCCCGCACCGGCCCCGACCCCATCGCAAAGAGGATCACGGCGGTGATGAAGGTCGTGATGTTGGCGTCGAGGATCGCCGAAAGCGCTTTTTCATAGCCCAGCTCGATGGCGCGGGCGGGCCCCTTGGCGGTGCGCAGCTCCTCGCGGATACGCTCGAAGATAAGCACCGTCGCGTCGACCGCCATGCCGACGGTCAGCACGATCCCGGCGATCCCCGGCAGCGTCAGCGTCGCCCCGATCAGCGACAGCAAGCCGAAGATCATGCCGATATTGAGCAGCAGCGCGATATTCGCGATGACGCCGAAGAACCCGTAACTGAGCAGCATGAAGCCGAGCACCGCCACCAGCGCCACGATGGACGCAACGCGCCCGGCATCGATGCTGTCCTGTCCCAGCTCCGGCCCGATGGTGCGCTCTTCGAGGAAGGTCATCTCCGCCGGCAGCGCCCCGGCACGCAGCAGGATGGCGAGCTGCGTCGATTCCTCGACGGTGAAATCCCCGGTGATGATCCCCGAACCGCCCGGAATGTGCGACTGGATCGTGGGGGCCGAGATCACCTCCTCGTCGAGCACGATCGCGAAGGGTGAGCCGATATTGGCCGCCGTGTAATCCCCGAAGGCACGGCCGCCAGCCGGATTGAACCTGAAATTCACGGCCGGGCGGTTGTTCTCGTCGAAGGCGGGCTGCGCATCCACGAGCTGTTCGCCCGATACGACGGCCGAATCCTCGATGATGTAATAGGTATCGGGCTGGTCCATGGACGGCAGGACCCGGGTTCCCGGATCGGTCCGCTCATCCGGACTGCCGGCACGGCCGACGACCGGATGGAATGTCAGCCGCGCGGTGGTGCCGATCAACTCCTTGAGTTCGGCCGCCGACCCGATTCCCGGCACCTGGATCAGGATCCGGTCGGCGCCCTGGCGCTGGATCGTGGGCTCGCGGGTGCCGGCCTCGTCCACGCGCCGCCGGATGATTTCCAGCGACTGGCGCATGGTGCGGTCATCGGTTGCCGACCTTTCGGCAGCGGACAGGGTTACGACGATGTCCTCGCCATCGGCGCGCACATCCAGATCCTCGGCGCCGGTTCCGGTCACCGTGCGGATCGGCTGCGACAGTTCGCGCACGATCTGCAGCGCGCGGTTCATCCCGTCGGGCTCGGATATCCGCACCCGCAGCTCGCCCGGGGGGGCCGGCTGGCGCCGCACCGCACCGACCGTGTCACGTTCGGCGCGCAGCTGGTCGCGCACTTCCGGCCACATGCTGTCGATGCGATCCGCGTAGACGTCAGAGAGATGCACCTCCGCCAGCAGATGCGCGCCGCCGCGCAGATCGAGCCCGAGATTGACCAGCGTGGAGGGCGCCCAGCTCGGCCACAGCGCGCGATCGGCCTCCAGCTCATCCGTGGTCATGCCATCGGCGAGCTCGATCGTCTGAACGGCGTCGTTGTGACGCTCGACCCGGTCATAGAAAAGATTCGGCGCGGCAAAGATCAGCACCGCGACGCACACCGTCCAGATGATCAGGCGTTTCCAGAAGGGGATATACAGCATTTACGGCCTGCTCGTTCGGTCCTGGGGCGCCGCAGCGCGCGCCGGTTACTTGGTCTCGGCGGGTTCCGTCTTGCTCAGGACGTTCGCGATGGTGCTCTTGATCACGCGCACCTTCACACCGTCGGCAATCTCGACCTCGACTTCGCCGTCTTCCTTGACCTTGGTGATCTTGCCCACGACGCCCCCCTGCGTGACGACCTGATCGCCGCGGCGCAGGGCCTCGACCATGGCACGATGCTCCTTGAGCTTTTTCTGTTGCGGCCGGATGAGCAGGAACCACATGATCGCGAAGATCAGGATCAGCGGGATGAAGCTGGCGAACGCGCCGGCGCCTCCGACGGCATCCTGAGCATAGGCGGGGGTGACGAGCATCGATTATCCTCTTTCAGGTGAAGGGGCGGGGCGCCGCGGCCGGCGGACTGCCCGCGAATTGGCGCGCACCCTATCCGCGGGCCCTTCGCTTGGCAAGGCGAGGCGGGGAATTCGCACCCGCGCTCAGGGCACCGCCGTCAGCATCGGGGCGCCACGCCGATACCATGTGCCTCAAGCACCGCACAGGCGTGCATCAACGTGGTCTGCGCATCGCCCGAGGCGTCGATGCGCACCCATTCGGCCGGCGCGCGCGCGTCGCGCAGTTGACGGCGCACCACCGCGGCATCCGCATCCGAAGGATCGCCCGTGCGGGCGTTCACACGCTCCACCAGCTCCGTCTCCGTGGCCTGAAGCCAGAGCCCCAGAAACGGCACGCCCGCGGTCGCGGCCGCAGCCGCGGCGGCGTGCCGGTCATCCGGGCTGCTGTGCACCGCATCGAGCACGACCGACTGCCCCGCCGCCAGCGCGCATTCCGCGCGATGCTGCAGACTGCGATAGATCCGCGCGCTGACCGCCGGCGTGTAGGCCGATTGTGGCAGCTTTGTCGTCTCGGCAACGGCGAAAAGGACCTTGCGCGCGACATCGCTGCGCAGATGCACCGCCCCGGGAGCTGCGCCCAGCCGCGGCGCCAAAGCGGTGGCCAGGGTGGATTTTCCGGTCCCCGACAGCCCCCCGACCGCGACCAGCACCGGCGGGACCGGTCGCAGGTCGCTGCGCGCATCGGCGACATAGCGGCGCGCATCGTCCAGCGCTGCGGCCGCGTCGTCGCCCTGCGCGAGCCGCGCGCGCTGCACTGTGACCAGCGCGCGCACCAGCGCGCGTAACGCCAGAAACAGCCGCATCGCCGCCAGACCGGCGAAATGGTCGTCGATGTCGGCATGCTGCAGGTACCGACCCAGAACCACATTCGCCTGATCTTCGAGGCCGCGATGGCGCAGATCCATCAGCAGAAAGGCGAGATCATAGAGCACGTCGGTCGTGGCGAGACGCTCGCTGAACTCCAGCGCGTCGAAGGGGACCGGCGTGCCGTCAAGCAGGACGATATTGCCAAGATGCAGATCTCCGTGACACCGCCGCACATGGCCCGCGGCGGCGCGCGCGCGCAACAGCGGGCCATGCGCCGCGACCTCGGCATCCAGCGCGGCGCGCAGCGCCTGCATGGTGTCGGCATCCACGGCCTCCTCCATGGCGGCCAGACCCGATGTCAGGTCCGTGACCACGCGGCGCATCCGCGCCGCGCCGTCGGCGCCGACATGCGGCCGTGCATCACCGTGATACCGCGCGACCATGCGCCCCAGCGCCGCCGCCAGCCGATCATCCAGCCCGCCGCGCTCGGCAACGCGCCCAAGCTCGGCATCCTGCGCAAAGCGCCGCAGCTGGAGGGCCCAGTCGACAGCCGGCCCGTCCCCCCCGAGCGCCCGCTCCCCCGCCGGGCTGCGGGTGATCGGCACGAGATCGAGGTAGAGTGCCGGAGCGGCGGGCTGATTGAGGTCCAGCTCGCGCGCGAGCATGGCGCGCCGGCGATCGCGCGTTGAGAAGTCGAGATAGTCGTAGCGCACCGGCCGCTTGATCTTGTAGGCGAGATCCCCGGCCAGAAAGACCAGCGCGCCATGGGTCCGGCGCTGCGCGACCGGGGTGTCGATGCCATGGGTCTTCGGGTCCGACAGGAACGCGACGACCGCTTCATGTTGCGCCTGCGGATCGGGCATGTCGGGCGGCTCCGGCTGCGACAGAGGGTGAGTCGCAACCTTTCACGCCGCAGCGCCGCATGCAACGCCCCGGGGGGGCAAACGTCAGGCCGCGCGCATCTCGGCCACGAAGCTCTCCATCTCGCCGCGCAGCGCATCCGACGATTGCGACAACTCCGCGACCGCCTGCAGAACCTGCGCCGAGGCGGCGTCGGAGTCCGAGGCCGCGCCGCTCATCGTTTCGATGCTTTGCGCCATGCGGCCCGTGCCCGCCGCGGTGGCCTCGGCATTGCCCGCGATGTCGTTCGTCGCCTCGCGCTGCTGCTCCACCGCGTTGGCGAGCGACTCCGAAATCTCGCCATTGCGTCCGACGATCTCGGAAATGCCGCGGATCGCGTCCACCGCCGAGGCGGTTTCGGTCTGCATCTGCTCGATCTGGGTGCGGATATCCTCCGTCGCCTTCGCGGTGCTGGTCGAAAGCTGCTTCACTTCATTCGCGACCACGGCGAACCCCTTGCCCGCATCGCCGGCCCGCGCCGCCTCGACCGTGGCGTTGAGCGCCAGCAGATTGGTCTGCGAAGCGATATCAGCGATCAGCTCCACCACCGTGCCGATGCGGTCGCTCGCCGCGCGCAACTCCTGCACCAGGCGATCCGTCTCGCGCGCCTTCTCGGTCGCCTGCGCGGCGATGCCGGCGGATTCCTGCACCTGGGCGCTGATTTCGCGGATGGACGCCGAAAGCTGTTCCGTCGCGCCCGAAACCGACTGGACATTCGCGGCGGCTTCTTCGGCGGCTGCAGCAGCGGACTGCGCCTGTCTGGATGTCGTGGAGGCGTGTCCGGACATGGTCTGCGCGGCGCTCGACAATTGATTTGCGGCGGCCGAGACGCGACCGAAGATTTCGCTGACGCGCGCCTCGAAAGCCCGGCTCAACTGCGTCAGGTTTTCGTCACGCTCGGCAGCGGCGGCGTTCTTGTGTGCCATGTGGAATGCGGTGGCCGTGATTTCGGTATCGAGCAGAAGCGCCCTGTGAACCGCCCCGACAAGCGGCATGATCCGGCGTCGCGAAACCAGCCCGAAAAAACCGGACGCGCCGCGAATGACGACCTGCTCAAGTTCCGCCCCCACGGAGGCGTAGGCGGCCAGATAGTTCTTGAGCGGCAGTTCGATGCGGAAATGCACGTCGCCGATCCGGGCGGCAGATGCGGCGTAATCGGCGTCGAAACGACCGGAAAAGAGTTTCTGCCAATGGCGCTTCTGCGCCCGGCGCGCGGCCTCCAGCTGCCCCCCTGTCTCGAAATAGGCGGCCATCGCCGGGGTTGCACGGATGCGCGCGTAGAACCGCTCCAGCATCGCGTCGAGATGGGGCTCGATGATTTGCCCGGCCGCGGTCAGTGCCGCGCGCGCCGCGGCATCGAAACCGAACCAGTCCAGACGTTCCTTCATTTCGCTGTTCATGAGCTGATCCCGCCTTGTACCGATGCCGACCTGTCATCCGCACAGACACTGACCGATTCGTGATGAAGACGGTCTTAACCGCGGCGCGGCGGGATCATCCCCCGGCGTCGGATATGCCGCCGAGGAAACTGGTCAGGTTGTCACCGAGGCCGTCGCACAGATACCCGCCCTCCTGCACCAGCAGCAGCGGCCACCCCTGCGCCGCGATCGCGGCGGCGATGCGGGCAAATCCGGGCGTGGTCACCGCCAGCCCCTTGAGCGGATCGTGCTCATACGCATCCAGCCCCAGCGCAACCACCACCGCATCGGCCCCAAAGGCGCGGATGCGCGCCAGCGCCTGATCGAGCGTGCGCAGATAGGCATCGTCCCCGGTGCCGCGCTCGAGCGGCAGGTTGAGGTTACAGCCAAGCCCGGCCCCCTCGCCGCGTTCATGCGCATGCCCCCAGAAGAACGGATAAAAGCGGACCGGATCGGCGTGGATGGACACTGTGAGCACATCCTTGCGGGTCTCGAAGATGCCCTGCGTGCCGTTGCCGTGATGCACGTCGATGTCCAGGATGGCCGGGCGCCGCCCCGCGCGCAGCAGGTATTCGGCAGCGATCGCCGAATTGTTGAGAAAACAGAACCCGCCCGCCAGATCCGCGAAGGCATGATGGCCCGGCGGACGGCTCAGCGCATAGACCGCGCGCGCGCCTGACAAGAGCGCGTCGGCCCCGCTGAGCGCGGTCTGTGCCGACCAGTAGGCGGCCTCCCAGGTGCCAGCGGCGATGGGACAGGCGGTATCGGCCTGATGAAACCCCGCCTGCCCCACCGCCGAGCGCGGATAGGACGCGCTCCGGCGGTCGGGATGGATGTTCGGGATCACCTCATCCGATGCATCGGGAATGCGCGACCACCTTGTGTGGATGGTCTCCAGAAAGGTCAGGTATTCGGGCGGATGCAGCGCCGCGATGGGGCCCATGCCGTGATCCTCGGGCGCCTCGAAAACGCAGCCCGCCGCCTCGGCGGCGGCGCGCAGCACCTCGATACGCCGCGGCTGTTCGGGGTTCTGCAGGGTGCGGCCATTGGCCATGAAATGGCGCGGATCATGCCGCCACTGGCGGGAATCGAACACGGCTTGCATGGATTATCCTTTCAACGCGTCGAGGGCGGGCCCGTCGAGGGTGAGATAGGTCTCGTCGGCATGGGCACCAAAGCCCAGCCTTTCGTAGAAGTCCCGGGCGCGCGGGTTGTCGTCATAGACCGCCAGCCGCAGAAACGCGGCACCCCAGTCGCGCCCGCCCTGCGCCAGCACCTGCGCGAGAAGCCGCGCCCCCAGACCCTGCCCGCGGGCCGCTTCGGCCACCCACAGATCCGAGACATAGGCGCCCGCCTTGCCCCGCACCGTCGAGTAGACCGGCGAAAAGAGCGCCACCCCGCATGTCGAGCCGTCCGCCTGCTCGGCGATCAGGGCGTGAAAGGCAGGCACGGGCCCGAACCCCGCGCGCGCGATATCCGCGTCGCTGGCGCGGTGCGCATCGCCCATCGAACGCGACAACTCCCGCAGCGCCGCGTTGAGCCGCGCGGCGTCGCCAACCGTGGCCCGCCGGATCGCTGCTGCCCCCATCACGGCCGCCCCCGGCGCCCCTGCGCCGGCTTCAAAACGCCACCTCCCGCGCCCCCTTGAGGTGCAGCATTTCGCGCACCGCATCGGGTGCGGCGACCTCGCGGCCCAGCCCCTCGACGATGCCGCGCACCTTCTCCACCTGCTGCGCATTCGATGTGGCGAGGACACCGCGCTCGATGAACAGGTTGTCCTCCAGCCCGACACGCACATGCCCGCCCATACCGGCCGAGATCGCCGCCATGGGCATCTGCTGACGCCCGGCCGCCAGTACCGAGAACATGTAGTCGTCGCCGAAAAGCCGATCCGCCGTCTGCTTGAGATGGCTCAGATGCGCCGGCTCGGCGGCAATGCCCCCCAACACCCCCATCACGAACTGGATGAAGTACGGGGGCTCGACCAGCCCGCGCTCGGCGAAATGCGCCAGCATGTAGAGATGGCCGACATCGTAGCATTCGAACTCGAAGCGCGCACCGCGTTCGCGGCCCAGCGCCTGCAGGACGCCCGCGATATCGCGCGGCGTGTTCCGGAAAATCAGATCGTCGGAATTGCGCAGAAACGGCTCTTCCCAAGGATGCTTCCAGTCATGGCGCTTGCCCAGCATGGGATAGAGCGCGAAGTTCATCGTCCCCATGTTGAGCGAGGCCATCTCGGGCTGCGCCGCCTTGGGCCCAGCCAGTCTTTCCTCCAGCGGCATCACCGCGCTGCCCCCGGTGGACAGGTTGATGACGGCATCACAGCCGGCGCGTATCCGTGGCAGAAAGGCCATGAAATGCGCCGGATCGGCCGATGGGCGCCCGTCGGACGGGTCGCGGGCATGCAGATGCAGGATCGCCGCGCCGGCCTGCGCCGCCGCGATCGCCTGATCGGCTATATCCTCCGGCGTGACCGGAAGATGGGGCGACATGGACGGGGTATGGATGGACCCGGTGATGGCACAGGAGATGATGATACGGGACATTCGTCAGGCCGTCGGTTGCAGATGGTGCGTCACCCTCGGCGCAAAGGCGTCCAGCGCGCGTGTCAGTTTTTCGATGATCTCGTCGATATGCGCCTCGGTCAGGATCATCGGCGGGCAGACGAGGAAGTGATCGCCCTCGAATCCTTCTCGGGTGCGGCGCGAATAGATGATCAGGCCTTCGGCATAGGCCAGCTCGACCAGCTCCAGATGGGCGTCGAGCTCCCGCGGCAGCGGGCGCATCGTCTCCCGGTCGGCCACCAGCTCGAACGCCAGCAACAGCCCCTGGCCGCGCACATCGCCGATGAAGGGGTAGCGGTCCATGAGCTTGTGCAGACGCGCCTTGAGCCTTGCGCCCATCCGGGCGGCATTGTCCATCAGCCCCTCGGCCTCGATCTCCTCGAGCACGGCGAACCCGGCGGCACAGGCCAACGGGTTGCCCGCATAGGTAAAGCCATGCGGAAAACCGCCGCCTTGCAGAACGGCCTCGACGAGGCGGTCCTGCGCGACCATCGCCCCGAGCGGGGCGTAGCCCGCGCCGAACCCCTTGGACAGGGCGAGGATATCGGGCCCCACGCCCCAGTGATCGGCGGCGAGAAAGCGCCCCGTCCGGCCGCCGCCCGACATCACCTCGTCATGGATGAGCAGCACCCCGTAGCGATCGCAGATCTCGCGCAGCTGCGCCATGTACCCCGCCGGCGGCACCAGCGCCCCGGTGGACGCGCCACCGACCGGCTCATGGATGAAGGCCAGCACGGTTTCGGGCCCCTGCGCCACGATCTCGCGCTCCAGCATTGCGGCGTAATGTTCGCCGGTGGCCGGATCGTCGAGCGGCAGGCCGTCCAGATAGGCGCGCGGCGCAGGGATCTTGGGCATCTCGCGCATCATCGGGGCGAAGGGCGCGCTGAGCGGCGCATAGCCGGTCAGTGCCAGCGCCCCAAGGGTGGAGCCATGATAGGACGGCGTGCGCGATATCACCTTCCAGCGGCTGTCCTGTCCGGTGGTGACGGCATACTGACGCGCCAGCTTGATCGCGCTTTCCACCGCCTCCGACCCACCCGAGACGAAAAAGACCTTCTCCATCCCCTCCGGGGCGAGCGCCGCGGTCTTCTCGGCCAACGCCTCGGACGCCTCGGTCTGGAAATGCAGCCGGTACCCGAAGGTCGCCTGCTCCATCTGCCGGCGCATCGCCTCCAGTACGCGCGGATTGGAATGGCCGATATTGCTGACCATCGCCCCGGAAGAACCATCGATGTAACGCCGCCCCTCCACATCCCAGATGTGTACGCCGCGCGCCTGCGCCAGCACCGGCCTGCGCGTGCGCGACTGGTAGAACAGATGGCTTTCGGCGGCGGGTTCCGGCATGCTCGGGCTCATGATATGTCAGTTTCCGGCCGGCAGGGCGGCACAGTCTCGGGCACGAAAGCGCAGCGACACCTGAGCGCCCTCGTCGAAGGGGATCTCGTCGATCATGTTGATGGCCTGCAGCTGATGCGCGCCGGCGCGCAGGAAGTAGCGCGCGGATTGTCCCTGATAATCCACGCCCTCGACCGTGGCGGGCACCGCGTAGCGGTCATCCTCGGCGGTGTCCGGCGCCATTACCTGCAGCTTCTCGGCGCGGATCACCAGCTTGACGGGCCCTGCCCCGGCCAGCTTCGGCGCCCGCGCGCGCGGCACTGCAAGACGCGGCATGTCCTGCACCTCGACGGTCAGCGCTTCGCCCTCGACGCCCAGCGCCTCGCCGCGCAGGATATTGGAGGCGCCCAGGAACTGGGCCACGAACTCGCTGGCCGGAGTATTGTAGACCTCCGACGGCGGGCCGACCTGCTCCACGCGCCCGTCCGACATGACGATGATCTGGTCGGACATGGCCAGCGCCTCGGACTGGTCATGGGTCACGAAGACGGTCGTGATGCCGATGCGTTGCTGGATACGCTTGAGCTCGACGCGCATGTCCTCGCGCAGATTCGCATCGAGCGCCGACAGCGGTTCATCCAGCAGCAGGACATCGGGTTCGATGACGATTGCGCGGGCCAGGGCAATGCGCTGCTGCTGCCCGCCCGACAGCTCCTTGGGGTAGCGCCCGCCCAGATGCGGCAACTGCACCAGCTCCAGCGCTTCGCGCACGCGGCGTTTCGCGTCGGCACGGCTCACATTGCGGTATTTCAGCCCGAAAGCGACATTCTCCTCGACGGTCTTGTGCGGAAACAGTGCGTAGCTCTGGAACACCAGACCCAGATTGCGCTTGTGGATGGGCACGTCATTGACCCGCCGGCCCTTGATCGCGATCTCGCCCTCGGTCGCGTCCAG